>NZ_JACJQM010000140.1:0-11867 GCF_014696655.1 Nostoc sp. FACHB-888
GACCCACTTTCTCGTAATAACGTAAAGCGTGGATGCTTAACCCCGTTGCCTCAGCAACTTGTTGGATGGTGAATTTGCTTGTCATACCAAGACTATAAAACCTAGAGTGCGCTCTAGGTCAAGACCTTATTTTCCATAACATTCTCAATTAGAATTTTTTGTGGAAAAGTGAATTTTATAGAATCCATTTGGGATCTTGGTCAAAGAGTATAATCAGGGGAAAATGCCTTATTCAAGCAGCTTGACAGATAAAGAGTGGGAGATTATTGAACCCCTGTTACCGAAAAAGAAAAGAACCAAACCCCCAACATGGAGCAAGAGAGAAATTTTAGATGGGGTTTTGTATCAACTAAAGAATGGTTGTAATTGGTGTGATTTGCCATTCGGATTTACCTCCCTACTCAACAGTATTTTGGCACTATAAACAGTGGCGAGCAGAAGGAGTAATCGAGAAAATGAGGGATGTGTTACATGAACGAGTCCGCCAACAGATCAAAAAAAAAGCCAAATGGACAACCTTAATCATCATTGATTCACAAGCGGTAAAAAACACGCTTTTATGCCAGTTTAGAGTCAAAAGGGTTTTGTTTTTACAAAGCCACAAACGGAATCAAAAGGCATTTAGCAGTGGATACCTTGGGGTTTCCTTTTTTTAGTCATTGCACCAAAGCCAATGTATCTGATGATCAGGGATTAATTGAAATGTTGTCTGTTCACATCGATTACTTCAAATCTAAACCCGTCAACATTCCTAAAATCACCATCCTTCTTGACAACGGATATCATCCTGAAAAACTAGAGCAAGAGTTGAAAAAACTGGTTCTTGCGTCAGTTTTATGGAAAGAAGTAGAATTTACTGGATTTTAATGACTGTAATTTCGTGTTATTGATACTTGAAATATATGTACTGCAAGCATTTAAGAAATATTAAACATACTTAAATAGCTCGATAAACTTAGTTTACATTATAAAACAGTAAAGTTTTAAGCGTTGGTTATGAAATTTCCTGTAGAACAAATCCTGAATCTGAGCGAAATGAAAGTATTAGATTTTCAAGAACTTGAAGGAGAAGAAATAATTATAACGATAGAAAAAAGAATCAATTATTCAACTTGTCCTAACTGTAGACAAAATACTTACAGTATACATCAAAATCATTGGCGAATAATTCATGATTTACCGTGGAATAAAAAATCAGTACTCTTAAAAATAAATCGCCGCCAATTTAAATGTCATAAGTGTAAAAAAGTATTTAGCGAACAACTAAATTTTGTAGAGAAAAGCAAAAAATATACTAAAAGATTAGCGTTCGACATAGTTCAACAAGTATTAAATAGTAATATTCATAGTGTTGCCAAAAGAAATGGCTTAAGTGATGAAGAAGTAGAATCAATGTTAAAAAACCAAGTATCACAGATATTAAGTATTAACTTAAGTCAGATAAAAAGATTAGGAATAGATGAAATTGCCTTAGTGAAAGGCCAGGGAAATTATCTAGCAGTATTAGTAGATTTAGATAGTCATAAACCAATTGAGATAGTGCAGTCGAGAAGAGTAGAAGATATTCGTGAAGTTCTTGTCAGTTGGGGAATTGACGTACTTAATGAAATAGAAGAGGTGAGTATTGATCTCTGGTCACCTTATAAAAAGTTAGTAGAAGAGTTAATGCCAAACGCCAACATAACTGCTGACAGATTTCATGTGATGAAACAAATTACTAATGAATTAGATACTATGCGTAAAAACGAGAAAAAAGCCGCAATGTCCTTAGATGATGAATCATCAAAAACCAAAAGGTTAGAAGCATTAAACAAGAGTAAATATAGCTTACTAAAAAATGAAGGCTCTTTAAATGAAAAGCAAAAATTGAAATTACAGTCTGTGCTAGAAGTTTCGCCTAATCTCGCTAAAATGCACACCCTTAAAGAACAATTCCGCCAGATATTTGACACAACTAAATCTTGGGGAGATAGCATCACTCAATTATTAGACTGGATGTATGATGCTCGTTCATATTTCCCGAAAAGTCTAGGGACAATGGTGAGATGGTTTGGGGAAATAGTTGGTTATTTTGACGGTAGAACTACTAGTGGTGTTGTAGAAGGAATTAATAATAAACTCAAGTTAATTAAAAGACTTGGGTATGGCTTTCGTAACTTTAGCAATTTTCGCTTACGCAGTTTACTAAACTGGCACTTTTCTATTAATTCTCCATAAAAGTAGCTGAAGAACCAAAAAACTTTATCCTCAGATCATGAATAAGATTAAGTTTAAGCTGTCGCCCAAACTATCGAAAGCTCAGAAGGAGAAGAAAGGAAAAATGGGCTTTGTCCCAGTCAAAGCCAGATGGGTGATCGAAAGAACTAACTCTTGGATGGAAAGATGTAAAAGTTTGGTCAAGAATTTTGAAAGAACTCTTGCTCATGCCACTACTAAAGTTAATCTCTGTTTTGTCCGACTGATGCTTAAAAGATTGGCAACTGGTTAGATAGATCCCAAATGGGTTCTATAAGGTTGAATCGCAAAGTTATATTTTCCTATGACTAGGAATCCGGTTGAGAAAGTGATCCATGCTCCGTTCTGCAAGAGCAGCAATAGTTAACGAGGGATTAGAGCAGGCTGTTGAACCAGGAATAAGCGCACCATCAATAACAAACAAATTAGGATAACCAAAGACCTGCCCATGAGTGTTGCATACTTGCCCGATGGTTGCACCTCCAAGCGGGTGTGCTGTAAAACTGTAGTCTGGTGATGCAGCTAGAGTTGTACCATTAGTTTGGTTAAGCCGTTGGTAAGTATACTGGAGAGCTTGAGCATTTTTCTGGCTATCGGTTGAGTTGTTAGTCCAAAACAAATCTGCTGACCCAGTATAGGCATTGTAAGTAAGATAGCCCTCTGGTTTAGAAATTCCCTGACCAAGAACAGGAATCAGACCCTGCGGAATGAAAGGAAGTGCTTGAAATGCCTCAAGTATCACTGGGGCAATAGGGTTGTCGAGATGTTCAACGGCAATTACACCAGGAGTCCCCAGTGTTGGATTAGTCTCACCTGTATTAATCATTACAGTAGTCGAATCAGAATTTGTCCCCCAAAACTTTCCTACCTGATGATTGAGGCGGCGCAAAGTACCATTGCTTTTCGCACGCAGCAATAGTTCAGTAGTGCCAATTGAACCTGCGGCCAAAAACAGATAGCGGCAAACAAAAGATTTTTGAAAAAGCACTTCTCCTCGCTCGTTGATTTGATCGCAAACAACTCGGTAACGCCCACGATCTGATTCTCCAATCATAGTGACTACGTGCAAAGGTCGGATTTCAACGTTACCAGTAGCTGAAGCCATACTTAGATAGTTACGGTCTACGCTGTTTTTAGCACCACTATTTGTGCCATAGTACACTTGACCATTAATAATAGAAGGCACTTTCTGACCTGCGATTTCCTGACGAACAATGTCCCAATCAAAGGCGATATCGATTTTTCGGGTTTGTAAACCCGCTTTGGCTGCTTGCTTTTGGAGAATACGACTGGCCAAATAATACTCAGTTTGTAAAATATCGTCTGGGATGGGAGATGCTTTGAGTATAGAACGCACTCTTGGATAATAAACTCTATCTAGTTGGGAGTATTCAATAGTACGGGGAAAGACTTTGTAAAATAGTTCTTCAGTTGGCTGATAGGTAATAGCAGTGTAGACAAGCGAACCACCCCCAACACCTGCTCCGCGATAGGCATTAATCCCATTACCTCTTTTAACATCGAGAACACCTGTATATACATCAATGGGTATTTCTGGAACTGGTGGGGGTAAAACTGTAGTGGGACTAAGCCAGGTAGAACGACCATCTGGATTATCTTTTGTAGAGAAAGTATTACCTGCGCTAGTAATTTGCCATTGTCGTCCCCGTTCCAGGACAACGGTTTCAATTCCCGCCTGACCAAGACGCAATGATGCGACTGCGCCACCAAAACCACTACCAATCACTATTGCCTCAACATACTCGTCAACACCAGCAGCAGCAGTGCGAATAGCGGATACACCTACGCTTGCTGCTGCCGCCGCCGATGCCTGAAGAAATCGACGACGATTTAGCATTTGGGACATACTTTATCTCCTATTTTTTGCTTGCCATATTTGCAAGGTTGTAAATCGCAGGCAGTTAGCTCAGTGACTTGGCAATTTTTGGTAGTCGCAGCTAGCAATTTTGGATTTGGGAAATTCTAATTGATTTACAACAATCATTGATATGAGTATCAGATTAACGCTTAGTAAGCAACAATGCTTATTTCAGCAAATTTTGGGGGATTTTTTAGTAAAGAAAAGGTTAAATTTTGGCAACGAGCAACAAGCCGCTTAAGCGTGTGAGAACGCAACTTCAGCAATTTAAGGTGGTTTCATTTTTATTGTTTGCAGTTCGGTAGAGCTAAGAAAGGGTTTTGCAAACAAAAATACCAGCCCTTTGTGGTGGCAACTGATAAAATGGATTGCCGATCCGATTGGATTTCAGCAGAAGTATAGTCAAAAGTATGGAAATATTTTTCCATGCGACTGAGTAAACTTGGTTCTTATGTAATTCTTTTCAAGCGTGCCATTTGTGTCAGAGCAATTCTAAAAATTTTCAAAATCGTTCTGGATAAGAGTTAGCTTTTTGCTTGCGAGGAACTGACCTTTTAGTAATCGCGACCTGTGCCCAAAAAATCACGCCATCCACTCAGTCCATTGCGGGGCATCTGTCACTAGTCGAGCAAACTATCATCTTCACATTCTGAAACTCCAGCATCACGCCGCGACGTATCAAGAAAACTGATTTCTCAATTTTGGATAAAGTCGAGCCGAGAAGAAACGGTTCTTCGGCAAATGCATAATTTCTCAATTAACCTCTGTTAAGTACAACAGTGTTGACTCAATAACACTCCTAAACCGAAACCAAAAACGGAAGTGAGTCTCAAAATTAGCCCAGTAAAGTATGCCGAAAGCATCACCCTTGAAGCAAGTTTTTTGTGCCCAAAAACAGCACTCAACTCAAAATTGAGAACTGAAGTTATTGAAAAAATTGATTTAGGTAATAAAAGATTATGGCAAATATCATTGGAACCTTGAGTAATGATACCTTAGTGGGTAGTTACGACGCGGACACGATTAACGGTCTTGCAGGCAACGATACCATTACAGGGAACCAGGGCAACGACACTTTGACTGGTGGTGGTGGGAAGGATCAATTTGTTTATGACTTCTATCTCAACGACACTGATACTATTATTGATTTCGGTGGCGTCGGTAAAGGAACAAACCCGACTTCCGGAGTGATTACCGAAGTGGACACCCTAAATTTCGGGAACAATGACTTGTTCACTGCCCGAAATCTGTTGTTGACCCAGAACGGCAGCAATCTGGAAATCACCTTTGAAGACTTTGAAGAAGTTGTTGATGATACGCCTAATACCAAAGTTATCCTGCAAAAGTTCAAATTAGAAAACTTGCAGAACCTGAAAGCAACTGGTGCAAAACCACCGATTGGCAATATCCTGTTTAATGGGCAAACTAGTATCACTGACAGCTTTAATGTCCTAGATGCCAACTCCACAGATACAAGCGTCGGCATCAAGAATACAGTCACCTTCCTTAATGACCTCGATAACAACATTACGGGTTTGGATAATTCAGATGATGTAATTAATGGTCAGGGCGGTAATGACTGGCTCGACGGCAAAAGTGGCAACGACTTGTTGAGAGGTGGTACAGGGAATGATACTCTCATTGGCGGTGCTGGGGATGATAATTTGAATGTTAACAATTCACAAGGCAATAACCTACTCTCTGGTGGCGATGGAAATGATAATCTAGTTGCCTCTGGTAACTACGGCGGACGCCGAAGCATTTCATTTGGCAATCCAATCATAGGCAATAACACCCTCAACGGTGGCGCTGGTAATGATAGATTGAATGCTAGTTATTCCTCCGGCAATAACACACTCATTGGTGATGCTGGTGATGACTTCTTGTATGTTGACTTTTCAACAGGTAATAATCTGCTCTCTGGTGGCGCTGGTAAGGATATACTCTCCGTTTCTGGCTTCCTCGACTTTTCCGGTGGATATTTTGAAAGATTTAATGGCTCTGGCAATAACACCCTCAACGGTGGCGTTGGTAATGATGTATTAGATGCTGGTCATACAACAGGCAATAACACTCTCAACGGTGGTACTGGTGACGATAACTTGCGATTAGACAATGCAGAAGGCAACAATCTGCTTTCTGGGGGCGATGGCAATGACTCTTTCAATGTAGGTATCCCAACAAACGCATCATATACTGACCCCTCTTCTTTAGTGACTCAAACAGTAGATGGGGGTAAGGGTGATGATTTGTTGTCTGGTGATTACACCTCTGCTACCGGAGGAATCACTTCAACATTCAATGCTACTACTAACATTGGATCAATTACAAAGGCCACGAATCGAGTTAGTTACAAGAATATCGAACAATTAAATATCTTTGGTACACAATACGATGACTTGATTGTGGGGAGCAATGGCAACGATACGCTCTCTGGGGGCTATGCTGGCAACGATACGATAGATGGGGGTAAGGGTAATGATTTGTTGTCCGTCAATTACAACAATGGAACCCAAGGAATCACAACGACATTCAATTCCATTACTAACATTGGCTTAATTACGAATGGTACGATTGGAGTTAGTTACAAGAATATCGAACAATTAAATATCTTTGGTACAGACTACGATGACTTGATTGTGGGAAGCAATGGCAATGATACGCTCTTCATAGGCGGCTTCTTTGGTATCGGTGGCAATGATACCATAGATGGGGGTTTGGGTGACGATTTCTTGTCTGTCGATTACAGGGATGTTACCGAAGGAATCACAACGAGTTTCAATGCCATTAGTAACATTGGCTCAATTACGGCGGGCACGAATGGAGTTAGTAGTTATAAGAATATCGAACGATTAAATATCTTAGGTACACAAGACGATGACTTAATTGTGGGAAGCAATGGCAACGATACGCTCTCCACAGGTGGTGGCAATGATACGATAGATGGGGGTTTAGGTGACGATTTGTTGTCCGTCTATTTAAGTAATACTAATGAAGGTGAAGGAATCACAACGACATTCAATGCCACTAGTAACATTGGCTCAATTACGGCGGGGACGAATGGAGTTAGTTACAAGAATATCGAACGATTAGATATCTTTGGTACAGACTACGATGACTTGATTGTGGGGAGCAATGGCAATGATACGATCTCCACACGTCTTGGTAATGATACCATAGATGGGGGTTTGGGTGACGATGTGTTGTCCGTCAATTACAATGACTACAATCCTAATGATGTTACTGGTGATGGAAAAATCATTTCGTCGACATTCAATGCCACCACTAACATTGGCTTAATTACGGTGGGCACGGATGGAGTTAGTTACAAGAATATAGAACAATTAAATATTTCAGGTACACTGTACGATGACTTGATTGTGGGGAGCAATGGCAATGATACCCTCAAGGGTTATTCTGGCAATGATATCCTTACAGGGAGCAAAGGTAATGATACCCTAATTGGAGAATATGGTACTGACACATTTAGTTTCAATAGTTTCAACGAAGGTGTTGATAGTATTGATGATTTCAACACGACTAATGAACTAATTCAGGTGTCGGCTGCTGGCTTTGGTGGCGGGTTATCATTAGGTATACTTTCAACTAATCAGTTTACCCTTGGAGCATCTGCAACCACTAACCAAGAGCGATTTATCTACAACGCTGCTACAGGTGGACTGTTCTTTGACCTTGATGGCAGTGCGTCTGGGTTTACCCAGGTAAAATTTGCACAATTATCTCCTGGATTGTCAGTAAGCAAAAACAATTTTGTGGTTGTTTAATCGGAGTTAGCGCGGGAGCAAATCACTAAGTGGTACGGTTTGCGGGGTGCTATTTTTAGCACTTCGCATATGTTTTGCTCAATGCAAATCCTTTTGGTAAGCGACAGCGATTCTTGTACAGATAATCCAAAGATTGCGATGCCTGCGGTAAATGTTTGCCGAAGCGCCACTAAATTAAAATCTGAAGCGACACCGAAAAGCCTAACTGATGAATTGACCCCAAGCTAGAGCCACGCTGACTGATTCCTCCTAGCTCAAACGATTACCCTTATAGAGAATTAATACCAAAATGCCAGTTTAATAAACTGATAGGATTCATATTGCTCCCTTATTGAGATATTATTCTCAGTCAGCAACCTGAATTACCATGAAAGTATTGCACTACGATAGGTTCACGATTTTGACACCTAATGCACTGCTTATCGCTCTTTAATCCAGCAGAAATAGCTCACTCAAGCGACATCTGAAGTATTTACTACAGCCGTTTTGTGGATAGAAATATAATTGACGGTCTAATGACTAAAAAACAAGTTAAAAAATCTCTGGTTTATACTTATGATTATCCGGTTCATGATTATGAAGATAATAGTGTTTATTTAGTTATTTACTGCAACGGTAAAAACATTAAATCTCTAAAAAATGAAGATGCACAGTGGTTACTCAAAGTTTTAGAAATCAGTGAAGGTTTAGATATTCAAGCACTTTTAAGTTCGTATCACTACTAAATTGTCAGAATATTGCCCTGGATGAAGATATAATATTCGTTTTTTTGTTGGGTGATAACTGTTTCCCGATTTTTCTTTAAAAATTTTCTGAGGAGTGATTGCCCTGATAAAATTCTTTTTGAGCCAACGAAAGCAACAGGGAAGTAACACCGGAATATTGGCAAAATTTGCGTTCTACCGTTTTCGGTCAGAACAGCATGGGGAACTAAAAGGACACATGAACTATTGAGAGCATAACCTACACTGCTTCTAACCAATCGCACACCACAGACCTACAGTCGCTCCCAAAGTTAACCCAGACCTGCCATTGCCCCAGGTATGCGTTCCAGTAAGGCTCACCATCAGCAATTCCAACAGTCTCACCAACCTTGGAGATTAACTCACTGTAGGAAGAGCCAATACTGTCCAAACCCTGCTGCAATTTCAGCTTCAGCCCCTTCCAACCGTGGCTAGCAGGACTTTCGACCTGATTTAATGTTTGGGGAATGTCATGTGATATTGTACCAGTCACTTGTGTTGGGAACTCTATATTATTAATGACTGACACCAACTCACGATTTAATGCTTCATCTCGATTGAGCCATTGCCCGAAAATCGAATCACGCTGATCATCAGGAGCAACAAACCGATAAACACACTCCCGATTTTCACGCTTACCCAACCGACCAACATAATCCAACTTCAAGTCAATCTTGGCAAGTAACTTCTGAGCGATCGCTATGGAAGTAAGTTTTTCCGAGATAGTCACATTCAAGTAATTCTTGATAACGTGCCTGTGCTGAACAGCCAGTGCCTTAAACTCCAACATCTTTTCGTCACTTCCCCGCAACTGAACGTCTGGCGTAAGAAACTGCAACAGATTCAAATTTTCCAGTAACAGTACAGCAGGTAATAACTGCCCTTTGTTAAAATCTGGTTTCCAAATAGAATTCTCCCCTGCTTCCAACTGCGCTGCTGCCCGTTTCGCATCACGGTTGGTCAGAAATTCCCGGCCCAGCGTCAAATAGTAGTGCATTCTCAGTTGAGGATACCAGCCATCGTCATCTTTCTCCACAAGCTCAGGGGTAACATCAACTTCATAGCGACGAAACAATTCCGCCTTGCGCTGCTGATGTCGTTCAGTTTTCGTTTTGGCACGTTTGTCTTGCAGTTTTTTGAGTTCAGTCTGCGAGAGTTCATCAGCTTGCGCGATCGCCTGACACTCAGCAGTATACAATTGCTCACTTGCCGCTTTAACCGACTCAATTACAGCCCCACTCTCGTCATCATCAGCATCGTCGGCATCAATAACGATGTACCCATCCTCGACCAAACCCGCAAGCACAGATTCTCGATAGCGCCGCATTTCTACGTTGATTACAGAACCACGCTTACCCCAAGTCTGCAATGACTCAGGCTGGAAGTTCTGGTCAACATAGCTGTAGTCGTCATTATCCGCCGCAGACAACAGCGCAATGTTGGCCTGTGTTGCGACGTGTTGACTTCGCAGCAATCCTCCGATGGATGTGGAACCATTGCCTACAACCGACATCCCCCATTCTCTAACCCAAATGTGACGGTCAACTGTCTCCCTAACCCTTGCCAACATCTGACGCACAGAGTTAACCGGCTGCACTCCCTGAAATATTCCCCATACACCATCAAAATGTCCTCGAATGTCGATGCTGACTCCAGTTTCTAAACTTGGGGAGGCGATAACCAAATCATACTGGGTGAGAATTTCGTTCAGGTGAGCGATACAACCAAACGCTGCATGAGATGGATCAGCAACAGATTCGCTGTCAATTCGCAGAATCCGCAGGTGTGGGAATTTGCGGCGAAAACGTTCTTCCAATGCTTGCGTCCCCCATTTAGACTTAGCTTTTTGAGCAGAGCAGCACAATAGATGATGCCCACCTTTGGAGATTGCCCGATCAAGAGCAGCAATCAAATTCTTCGGATTACTACCAGAATAGTTGTAACAGTTTCCGGCTACATGCCGATAATTATTAACGATGACGAACGGGTTAACTCGATATTCACCAGCGAGTGATAAAACATACTTCACATCAGTATCGGACACATCAGCGCTTGATAGGTAAATCTTTCCCTGGCTACTGCCCAAAACATTCTGCACTAACTGCTTGAGGTTTTTGAGAACGGATACCCGACGCTTCTGCACTTCCGTACTAGAATTGAGAAGATGCCAGAAAACTTGGTCACATTCATCAATAATAATCACATCATTTGACCAGTCATTAGGATTGAATCGCGCCTGACTTTCCTGATGCAGCGAATCAACACACACCCCATATCCTAACAATGTGCCTGTTTCATTCGTGCGGACTTCGGTAACATAGTTAACACCGAAGCGATTACACAATGCCTCACCTAACTGGATGCGATGAGTGATAATTAATACCCGTCTCTCTTGGTCGTGTGCTTTCGCCACCTCAGTTGCCAGCCATTCGGTTTTACCAGTGCCTTTGGGAGCTTTGAGAATAATCAGCTTTTCACCTTCGGGGACGAGAAGTTGTCCGAGGAATCTTTGGTTGAGTGCGATCGCAGGCGGGTAAGTCAGCAAAGTAAACAGCTTTATTTCCCACAACTCCAGTGCAACGACGGTGTTGTAAAGCGCGTCAAATGCTGGCTGACCCTTGATAACGATAAAATCATCAACCCCTTTTTCTGCCCCTAACGGTAAATCAATCACTCGCAGCGAACAACCCTCGTTTACCAGCAGCCGTCCCATGCGACTGATAGCGGTTCTGACTCGCTGGACTGTCTCAGGCTTGTTGTCCTGGTCAAAGCAAATATTAACCTGTCTGCCCTGTGTTGCGAAATGTTTCAAGTCGGGGATGAGGTATGGTTTACCATTCGCTGTACCATATTCATCAGTAGGTGTGCGGTATCCAGCGTTAACACCGGGGATAGCGATCGCAGCATAACCAGCAGTCAATAATGCCCCCGCTTTCTTGACACCTTCTACAATTGTCACTGGTACATTATGCCTCCAAACCCAATGCCAGAAGCCGCCGGGATGTTGTAAGTCAAATTCTGTAATGGGAATACCGCAACGTAGGGAGACTTTCACCCAAATGCGATTCGGGACTAAGAGGAAGAAGGCGCGTGTCTCCAGGGCAAACGCATCTAAATATTGACGAGCCTGAATCAGTATGAAATACACCAAGACTCAAACTACATAAGGCTTTGAGGAAATTAAATCTCACTCAATATTAAAATGATAATCATTGTGAGGGGGAG
>NZ_JACJQM010000141.1:0-11859 GCF_014696655.1 Nostoc sp. FACHB-888
GCAGAACTTGAAGTTGTGCCTGTGGTTGTGCGTGAGCTATCTGATGACCAAGCGTTTCAGTTGGCTTTGATTGAAAACCTGCAACGAGAAGACCTTAACCCCATTGAAGAAACTGAAGGGATATTGCACCTGTTGGCAATTCGGCTGCATTGTGATGTAGAAGCCGTCAAATCCTTGCTATATCGAATGAAAAACGCTCACAGTAAGGGGGAACAGCCGTCAAAATCCTCATTAAATGAATCTAGGAAAAACGTTTCTCCTAACTCAGATAATCCACAAACTGAGGATAACATTTCTGAGCATTTAGCCGAGAAAAATGAATCTAGGAAAAACGTTTATCCTAACTTAGATGAAGAACAATCAAATACGGTACAACAGGTGTTTCTTGGTTTGGGAGTCATGAATTGGCTGTCGTTCATCACCACACGCTTACCTTTACTCAATCTGCCCGAAGAAATTTTAATGGCACTGCGTTCAGGGAAACTGGAATACACCAAAGCACAAGTCTTGGCGCGGGTAAGAAATAATGAAATCCGAAAAAAACTTTTGTCCGAAGCGATAGCTAACTATTGGTCTTTAAGCCAAATCAAAGAAAAAATCACAGCTTGGACGGATGATGAACAAGAAACCTCATCTAAAGCAACTAACCAAATACCAGACCGCCTTCAAAATATCACCCAGCGCATTAAAAAGCGTCAGCTTTGGAAAGAAAAAGACAAGCAAAAGCAGCTAGTAAACCTTTTAAACAAGCTCGAAGCATTACTAGGGGATGAGTGAATAGGTAAATGCCCTGACTCAACGTTTACAATCTCGCTGGAAAGATTTCCCCCCACAGCAGAGCATTGGTACAGTTCGCACTTTTCAGGGAGGTCAGAAATCAGTAATAATTTTCTCGACTCGCCAATGCCTTGCAACTGATAGCCTCTGGTTTATTAATCGGCGGCCTAATTTACTGAATGTGGCTGTCAGCAGAGCGCGAGAACTGTATAAATAAAATTCCTTTGCGGAATCAGTAATTAAGATAATGTAGTATATAACAGTCAAGTATCATGCTGCTAAATAAGGTAGTAGATGGAGGCACTAACTATAGGTACAGTCGCTTTTACAACTTTGGTAGTGGTAAATTCATTAATTGTCAACTAACAAAACCTTTGATGTAGCTTTGCTTTAGAAAGGTTGATGCAACTTCTGAAGCAAGAATCGTCTGATACAGCGAAAACTTTAATAACAGCAAAGGAAAACGCCGCAATTTTATGTTGTAGCTTGCTTTATTGGTGTCAGGTTGAAAAGAAAATGTTTTAGTTATTAGTACTTATATATTATGCAAAGGTTATCTGCTCAGATATTACCAGGGGTAGCAACAGCTTCTGTGATTTCAGTTTTAGCTTTGGCAGTTGCCACTACCATTAATAACCAGCCAAGTTATGCTGGGGGAAACAAGTTCTTTTGTACACAGGAAGGCAATACACCAGTCACGAAGGTACGCACCTCACGAGGCCCTGAGACATTCATTCGTTGGGTAGTTCAAGATTTTAAAAAGTTCCCACCCGCACAGCGCTGTAAGATTGTTTCAACTAGGTTTCAACGCTATTACGATAATGGTTCGCTTTTTATCACTACCAGAGATAACTTTAACAACTATCCAGTTTTGTGCATTGCCAATCGCAAAGGCACACCTTGTACATCAGAGAATGTACTAGTCACCCTCAAACCCGGAACTGATACAGGAAGAGTTTTGCAACAGATACTTGATTTCCGCCGTGGTGTTGGAGATTCAGTTGTTAATTTAAGTGGATGTCAAGCTATTAGCTACGAACAAGGTGATTTGTATCTCGATGTTAAGCAACTTCTAGACGAGAAGCAGTGTAGCCAATCGACTTCTAATACTACCACTCCTCAAATAGAACCTGTGGAACCTAGCTCTAGTTTGCAGTTCCTTGAGGAATTTATTTGAAGATGAACTGGCAATGGTTAAGAGGCGGATTTGGGTATATAGTTTGCATGATTTGTCTTGGTGGTATTTCGTTAGCACTGCCAAGACAGCAAAGCATTTTTGATATTACCAGAGGTTCGCGATCACTAACTCCCCTTTCGGTAGAGCAATTGCAACAATTAGCAAAAACAATCACCGTCAAAATCTTCGCAAAAGAGTTACTAGGTTCAGGAACTCTGCTGCAACGAAAAGGACAAATTTATACAGTAATCACTAATGCTCACGTCTTGAGAGCAGCTCAACCTCCCTATCAAATTCAAACACCAGATGGGCGTATTTATCAGGCTTCTCTATTGCAAGTTGCAGAATTTCAGCAGGATGATTTGGCTGTGTTGCAGTTTCGTAGCCGTGATATACTTTATACAATTGCTAATATCAAAGATCCGTCTCCCCTACAAGTTGGGGATGAGGTTTTTGTGGGTGGATTTACATCTAATATGACTGCTCAAAAGCTGTCTAGCCAAGCAGAGAAAATCTTCAACAATCGGTTTGTGTTTACCTCTGGTAAAGTAACACTATTGCTAGACAAGGCTTTAGAACAAGGCTACCAGATTGGGTATACCAATGATGTCCTTAAAGGGATGAGTGGCGCACCATTGCTAAATATACACGGCGAAATGGTGGGTATAAATAGTTTGCATAAAAATCCGATTTGGGATACGCCGGAAGTTTATCAAGATGGTTCCCAGCCTGAGCAACATTTGCAGGAACTAATTACACGTTCTAGTATGGCTGTACCGATTAGAAAAGAAGTGTTACAACATCAGGAAAATAAATCATGAAGTTTGCTGGACTGTCGGCTATATTGTTTGGTGCAGCAATTGTTATTATACAGCCGCTAGTTGTTGCGGCGTTAACACCCTCAGAAGCTAGTGTGATCGGTCAACAAATAACAGTCCGCATTGATGGAGCAAATACTGGTTCTGGTGTAATTCTTGAGTCTCAAGGTAATAGTTACACTGTCCTCACTTGCTGGCATGTCGTGCAACTTGAAGGTAGTTACACAGTTCAAACATCAGATGGTAAGCAATATACGATTAATCACAGCCAAGTGAAACGATTGCCAGGTGTTGACTTGGCAGTGTTTCAGTTTACTAGTAACCAAAATTACTTTGTTGCAAAAAAGGGAAATTCTGAACAAGTAAAATTGGGTACAAATGTTTATGTGGCAGGTTATCCTCAAGGAACATCAGACATAGATTTTCGTAAGGGTTCAATATCTCGTGTTGTAACAAAACCAAATAATGGTTATGCTTTTATTTATGACATAGGTGGTTTTCCTGGGATGAGTGGAGGGCCGATACTAGATGAGCAAGGTAAATTAGTGGGAATTCATGGCCGCGCTACAACTCGTCCAGATACTAATGCTACTACTGTATATGGAATTCCCTTGAAGACTTATTTAAGTTTTGCACCCTCTACATCACCTGTTAATGCTAATAACTTATCCATTAAATTTGTTTTAGCGAAGACCCTCAAAGAACATTCTAATTATGTTATTAGGTCAGTCGCCTTTAGTCCAGATGGCAAAACTTTAGCTAGTGGTAGTTCAAACAAAACTATCAAAATCTGGAATGTCGCCACTGGGCAAGAAATTACCACACTTAAAGATAAAGAAGATTCTGATACTGTTATGTCAGTACTTCAAGGAAATTCTGTTGTGTCAGTCGCCTTTAGCCCAGATGGCAAAACTTTAGCCAGTGGTAGTTTGGACGGTACTATCAAAATCTGGAATGTTAGAACTGGGCAAGAAATTACTACACTTCAAGGACATTCTAGTAGTGTTAGGTCAGTCGCCTTTAGCCCAGATGGCAAAACTTTAGCCAGTGGTGATTGGAGGAGAACTATCAAAATCTGGAATGTTGGCACTGGGCAAGAAATTACTAAACTTCAAGGACATTCTGATTATGTTGAGTCAGTCGCCTTTAGCCCAGATGGCATAACTTTAGCCAGTGGTAGCAAGGACGGTACTATCAAAATCTGGAATGTTAGAACTGGGCAAGAAATTACTACACTTAAAGGACATTCTAGTTATGTTTTGTCAGTCACCTTTAGCCCAGATGGCAAAACCTTAGCTAGTGGTAGCACGGACAAGACTATAAAAATCTGGAATGTCACCGCTGGGCAAGAAATTACCACACTTCAAGGACATTCTCGTTATGTTCAGTCAGTCACCTTTAGCCCAGATGGCAAAACTTTAGCCAGTGGTAGTTGGGACGGTACTATCAAAATCTGGAATGTTAGAACTGGGCAAGAAATTACCACACTTAAAGGACATTCTAGTTATGTTTTATCAGTCACCTTTAGCCCAGATGGCAAAACTTTAGCTAGTGGTAGCAAGGACGAGACTATAAAAATCTGGCAGTTGTCTAAGTAGACGTAACTAGTTATTTTCTCGTGGAATATTAGACTAGTTCTCAAGAAATGACCTCAAATGGTTGATTGCTATTAATTCTATATATTTGAAAATCTCTGTCGAGTGTAAAGATTCGTCTCTGATTTAAGGGTTCAATCGCAGAAACAAAGTCTGCCTACGCAGACTAACCGAAAATCAAGTTTTTGTCTATGTAGCCACGACTTCCAGTTGCCTGGTGCAAGATATTAGTTAATTATTTTCGATAATTTTAAATGACTGAATCATCGCTTCAGCAGTAGGTAAATACTGAGAATATTTTGCCGCCTCTGCTGTATACGTAATAAAGTAAGCTTTGCCGTTCCTCACGGTTCCAACTTCCATAACTTGGAGTTTACATTGTTCATCTTGACGATTATAAATTAATTTATAAGCATTAAAGTTTGATAGTGTTGTTGATGGTTGAGAATCATCTGTAATTTGTTGATTTTGATTAATCTTTTTAATTTTTTCTCTAGCCTGATTTTTATACTCCTCTAAAGATAACAATTGTTGAGGTAAATCATTGATATTAATTGTTATCCCAAAAGTGCAAGAGTTCACTTGCTTTGGATTTTTAGGGAGAAATTGAATCACGTCACCGCCAAAATCAGCATTGGGTTTAATTGGTTGCCATTCGTTTGATGGATATTTAATTGTGATACCAGAATTAGGGTCTTTGTAAGTTAAAAGAGTAGGTTTAGTATTAATCAGATATAAAATCCATAAAATTACAGGAGAAATTACACTCACTACACCTACACCCAGCCAAACTTTCCCAAACCGAAATTTAGAAGATAATGCTTTGATAGCCTGCAATGCTTCATCTGCTGATTGATAACGCTGACGATAGTCATAGCGCACCATCTTATCGAGAATATTTGCTAATTTAGGACTAACTTGAGCGCGATCACGCCAGACAATCTCCCCAGTTTGAGGATCTGTAGGTAGTCCTCCATAAGCAGGATTTATCCCTGTTAAAGCTTGAATACCAATAATACCGACTGCATAAATATCACTACTAAATGTCGGTTGACCCTTTGCCTGTTCGCTCGGCATATAACCAATAGTACCAATAGTAACAGTAAAAATCGCCTGTTCTTGAGGATTCACAACTTGAGTAATAACTTCTTTGACTGCCCCAAAGTCAATTAGTATAATTTGGTTATCGGCTTGACGACGACGAACATTTGAAGGTTTGAGATCCCGATGAATTAAGTTTTGTTGATGAACAAAGGCTAAAACTTCTAAAATATCCTGTAAAAGTTTAATTACGTAAGCTTCACTAAGTTGTGTACCTGTTACTAATTCTTGGCTTAGGTCGTGACCTTCTATATATTCCTGCACTAAATAAAATTCTTGGTTCTCTTGGAAGAATGCTAGAAGACGCGGAATTCGATCATGATTTCCTAATCTTTCTAACTTTTGAGCTTCTGTGTCAAATAATCTTTTTCCAACTTGCAAGGTATACGGGTCAGTAGATATTGGTTTAAACTGCTTGACAATACACAAAGGATTTCCTGGTCGTCTTGTGTCAATAGCTGTGAAAGCAACTCCAAATCCTCCTTTGCCAATTTGTTCAAGAATTTGGTAGCATCCACCAAGAATTTGACCGCTCATTCAAGTCACCGATCTCCCTAATCAAATTTTTCTTAACTGTTTTTCTTACTTGCACTCAATTCTATAAATATTTGACTGATTTTTAAGGGCTAATTAGACTGGTTAGCACTACTAATGATCGTGGAAGCCCGTCCCGAAGACCGCATGAGCCGAGCCTTCTTCGGCAACGAGTTCGGTCTGCGAATTCCGAGGCGCTAATTTCAGCCGAAGGCCAGCTTTTAGCATTAACTTGAGCAGTGAAGACTATGCCTAATGGTCAGTCAACTCGATTGCAACTTTCTTATTCATCGCATTCAATTCTTGTGATTAAACCTGACCTGGAAATTCTCTTCAGTACACTGTTGTCTACCTAGACACAATAAGAGTACTTGATACAAAAATGAGTATTGCGGGTAGCAATAGGGAGTATTTAGGCGGAGAATTTCTGTCCTGCTTCAAACGGACGCTCACACCTTTTGGATCAAAAATGAGTATTTGCGCGTCATCTAAAGCCAAATTATTGCTTAGAAACAACTCTTGAGCAAAACTCTCTCTTTTTCATATTACTTTATACTACATTTGTAACTCAAACCGGGACTCCATTTTTGAATTACACCAAAGCTATGCTACAAACACCACTTATTACATAGACTTTATGTACTTTAGCAGTATTGAAATAGTAGTTCTAAATACCTTGCCCAAGTGGTAGCTGTTGGGTAGCTCAACTGGTGACACACAGCTACCAGTTGAGTAGTAAAAAAGCGAGTTTTTGGAAATTTAATGATTCCCCAACTGGTAGCTATACAGTAGCCCTACTGCTACCAGTTGAGCATAAGACATTTAGAGAAAAATTCGGGCGTAATGCTGACTGACAATGACTTACAGCAAATTTTGAACGCTGGATTCATTCTCAATAACTTCAAAACTATTGAGAATACATAATACAATTGTGTTGCAATGGTGCTTCAAAAATTCTTTCATTCACTTAACCCAGCCCTCTTAATATCCGATGATTTCTTTTTCATGCCTGGATAGAAATTGTTCCTTTTACAATCTCCACGCTTGTCAATAGAGATGAAACTTGTTTTAAGTAGTGAAATTGTCTGATTAATCACAGTTACAAATAGCAGACATTTTGCACCTAAAACCCCGATTCCTGTGCAAAATGTCTGCTATTTTGCACAGCTTATACACGTTTTTACCTGTTATAGCTGTCAGTCAACTTTGATTATTCACTACAAAATGTCTGCTATTTTGCACATCGCTTTTTGGAAAAATTGCCCTCTAATACTTACTCCAGAAAGCTTTTAGCCGTTTTTATCAAACTGGCTCATTCTCAATAACTCTAAAATTATTGAGAATATATAATACGTTTGTGTTGCAAATGTACTTCAAAAACTGCTCAGTCACTCCAACCACCAGACCTTAGTGGTGCAGTTTTATATTCATCAAACAGTTATTGTCTTCATCCCAAGTGTGATCATTAGCCAACACTAACCACACATTTATAATCACCACTAAGTCCCAGCAATTAGTATTTTTTTAGTCGCCTCACAGTTGACCTCTTTTAGACTGCCACTGAAATTTCTCTAATCAATTTCTCACTTTGTCCGATTTTCATTAGAGAATTGTATATTTCAATACATTTTCTCAACAACAGTCCTAGAACACCCCCAGGAAAGTTTTATGACAGTTTTTTTATTTAGTCAGTCCAGATTTTGAATGATTTTACAGGTGACAAAGACTGTCCTACAACAGTTCTACGACTGTTGTAGGACAGTTCTACGCTATCTACTTATTTTTATAAAAATGACTACAATGCTTGTTCACACTAGCTTTAAGCTATTTTTTAGTCCAAGTTTTTACAGTTACAATATATTACATTTGTATTTCAAAGATGATTCAAAATCACTTTCATCTACAGTTTTACAGGTTTGGCTCTAAGTTAGCAGCCAAGCGTTCCATATAACAGTTGAAGAAACACGTTAATAATCAAGGTTTGTGACCACCAACGCCCTTACTTGTGATTAATATTAGTCATGCCAAAAGAAGCGTAAAGCCGATTAGTTTAGCATCTTCGCGTGATTCTAGATAATCCAACAGCTTGCGAAAACCTCTGCCCTTAGTCTGCTTCCCAATCATCGTCTGACTCTTCCTCTTCTTCCGAATCTTCGTCTTCAATGTCATCCGAGAAAATGTCTCGTCTGCACTGATGCAGCAGTTCTAAAAGTTCTCTTAGCAGTTCTGGATCAGCAGGTAAAGTTCGCCCAATTTTTAGCGCTGTGTTAGTTGCCTTTACAAGCTGGTTGAGGTTGTTCCCGATTTGTCCTAATTCCCAATATGTTTGCAAACTAATCTTACTCAGTCGTTTTGGTAATGGACGCATCAACGCATTACGTCTTATCAGTTCACTCGCTGACATTCCCGCATCAAGTGATTTTATTCGCAGCAAGTCCAGTTCGATGTCACTCAATCTCACTGGAAAAATATGCTTTCTGACTAGAGCTTTTGACTGCTTGCGATTCGCCATAAGTCGGGATATCGAGGGACATTGCGAGGGGGGTTTTTCAAGGGGGGTTTCCCCACTTGAACCAGTCTGCCGTTCGAGCGCAGCGAGACAAAGCGTAAGCTTTGAGGCATGGCCTCTTCTAGCCCAAATACGGGGGGAGGCGAGGTGTCGGCTGCTACGGCGATACGTAGGGCATAGCAGGAGGCTAAGGGCGAGAGTACAAAGGCGTAGCCGTGCTGCTGATCATCCTACAACTTCCAAGGGAGGATAGCAACGGCGTAGCCGGAAGTTGAATCAAATCAAGCAGGAGATAAATTCTGGTTCGGCGTAGCCCTAAAAGAGGAAGTAAAAACGGCGTAGCCGCTATATGAAAATTCTCTGATTCAGCGTAGCTGCCACACAATAGAATAGTCCGGCGTAGCCGCAATACTAAAAAATAATTCAGCGTAGCTGTTTTAAGTAAGATTCTCTGATTCAGCGTAGCTGTAATAGTCAAATTTTTTAGCATTAGCTTGAATAAGAAGACCAGCGAAGCTGCCACGCTAAAAAGTATAAGGCGTAGCCGTGATGCGAAGAGGTAATTCGGCATAGCCGCAATAGCCGATTTTTGTAGGATTTTGAAAACTTTCTTGGTACAAATTATTTCAAATAGTCGATAATTATCAGTTAATCGGGATTCACGAGATAACCATGAGTGAACATCAGAATTCAGAAGTAATTACGAAGGGCAAGATTGATAAAGCCATCAATCTGCTGAAGTCACAGAAGCCGAAAGAGCGAGAGGATGTATCGGACAGAGAGGCCATCAGGAAAATGAGACGGTACATTGAGAAGCTGACTTCTAATAAGTACGGCTACAGTTATGATGAAGTTTCAGAGATGCTGAAGGATCTGGGCATTAATTTGGCTGGCAGCAGAATTAAATATTTAATCGGTGAGTTGAAGAAAAGCAGTCGTCGCTCTCAGAAAGCATCTGATAACGGCAGTAGTACGTCAGGTCAAGAGGCTACTGAAAATCAGAAAGAAGAAAAAGCCAGCAGCGAAGCTGAAGAAACACCTGTAAACAGTAAGAAGGGTAAGAGTAAAAAACAACTACTTGCAGCAGAGGCAGCAACGTAGAAACAATGGCATCCTAGTTTTAGTCTTTAATCAGGTCAAGTTAGCTACATAATAGGAATCAATATGGGAGAAGCTCAAAGGCGTAAAAAGTTAGACCCCAATTGGGGTAAATCGGGAGGATTTAAAAAGTCAGACCCCAATTGGGGTAAATCCGAAGGATTTAAAAAGTCAGATCCCAATTGGGGTAAATCCGAAGGATTTAATCATCCCAACAAACCTAAAATCACCTATTTGACTGAATCACATCCCGATTATCAAACCGCCTCTGACATTAAAAATGCTCACTATGCTGGCAAAACTCGTGTTTACCTTGTTCGCTTAGATTATGCCGATGGTGAGTATTTTATCGGCGCAGTCAACACATTCTTAGTCGGTACTGAAATTACAGTCAACGCCATCTGGACTCCCTACCCCAACAGCCAACGCACAGGTCTAGAAATTCTAGACAGTATCCGTCGAGATATTGGTTTAAAAGCTAAAGACGAAATGTTTCAGGCCGATGCTGTTCTGATCGACTTTGAATCTGAATAAATAAATTAGCAGTTGGGTACTGGTGAGCGGACAAAATTTTACCCTAACCACCAAACGGACAAGGGCAGGGTTAAATTTTGGTTGTTTGAGTGACGCACTTTCCACGCACTCTTAAATTCCTAAGAGCAAACAAAAAATGGGTAAAGCAAAACGACAAAGTGGACTTAATAAAAAACGCGCCTTGCAGAAAAATTATCAATTCATCACAATTTCTGACATAAAAACAGACAAGTTTAATCCAATTTACTCGGAATACGATCTGCAATGCTTAATCCAAAGTGAACAATTTAGATACCTAAAAGAAATTGACGATAGCTATCAAGTATCTCGGCATTCTGCGAGACAATTAATTGCTGCGGAAAATTATCCCCGAATATGCCTAGAACAAAAAATAATTATTGAATTGCTCAAATTCTCTATTAACGACAAAACAAGAGGTGACGACAGATCGCCTTATTGTGGTCAAAATTTCGAGCGAGTACGGGAAATCGGCGAAAAATTAAACAAATTAGGGGGATTTGATTTGATGCGTCTAGCTTGCTCACTTGTTCCTATCTACGACCAGCGTAATCTTGATTATGCTTGGAATGGAATAGGTGATTGGAAAGCCTAACGTTCCATTGGTATCTCGGCTCAATAGCTACAGGGTTTCAAAAAGCGTTTCAAGGCATAGTGAACGAGACGCTCACTCAATGATTAAGTAGACAATCATGATTGTGAGAATCTTTTGCTACTGAGCTTGTCAGTAGAAATGATTTCTGATAAATTTTATCAGGTCACTGTCGGGTTAGTTACGGCTTGCATTGGGGCAAAGTCTGAGTAAACTTCAGTAGGTAAACAACGCAAGATAATCATCAGCAAGTCAGCCAAAACTATCGGCGTGCAGAAGTTAAAAACTCGCCGTAGTGCAGTATTAGTAAAGATTGTGGCAACTTCAGCGACGTGTTCTAAGGCATCTTCTGGTGATGATTCTGATTCAGCAATCAACATCGGGAAGTATGTACGCGCTAGCCACTTTTCATCATCGGTTAATTCAGCCAAATTTTTATTACTACCGCTATTAAGACTATCTAATAGCAAGAGTAATAATTTTTTAAAGTGCTGCCAGCCCCCCCAGCGTTGGGTAAATCGGCTCACCCATCCTTGGGTAGTGTCTATGATTTTGGCGATCGCCTTTTGTCCAATTTTCTGGTGTGACTGCCAAAGCTGGGTAAACGCTTTGACGATGGCGTGTCCGGTCTGCTGATCTCGGCTACCCGCTTCGGTGCAAAGAGAGCAGGCATCGACTACTTCTAACTTGACTCCCGGCAGTTCATCTAAGAGAAAACTAAGGTCATAGTCAGCGCAGAAATAGAATGTTAGCTCCACATTGGAGCGACGATGAGCGCGTAATCGCCCAATCTCTTGGATGATTTCTGCACGGATCAGGTCTGTGAGATACTTTTGGAAAGTGCTGTTTTTATCTTCCAGGTTAACCCTTTCGCCAGTCATCACCTGATATTGTGCTGCTAAAACACCGATGTTTTGGTAGGGAATGCCAAAACTAGCGATCGCATCACACTCACTAAAGCGATTAACACCACGCCCATCGACAAAGTGACCGTATTCTGTGCGCCCCTCGGCTTGGGTTGCAATCTGTTTCCAATCGATAATGCCAAGGTTGGGGCAGAGTTTTTTCAAGGTTTCTTTGAGGGCATTAACACGAGCGCTAAGTGG
>NZ_JACJQM010000142.1:0-11729 GCF_014696655.1 Nostoc sp. FACHB-888
TTGGGTGGCTAATGGGCTGTCGGCGATTGGCCAGAGACTATGAGTTATTACCGGAAACATCGGAGACGTTTATCTACCTTGCCATGATCCGGATCATGGTAAGACGATTAGCATAAAATTTTACCCCCCCAAACTTTTCAAACAGCCTCTAACGAACTTGCTGCCAAATTTTACTTAGAATGGGGTAAAGAAAAAGCCGCAGAAGGATATCTACAACAAGCATATTACTGCTATGCCCGTTGGGGAGCTAAAGCCAAAACTGATGACTTGGAAAAAGGCTATCCCAAATTACTCAAACCCATTTTGCAACAGCAAGAATTCAACTTCAATCCCTTAGAAACCATAGCCAGCATCGGCCGTACATCTACTTACACCACCAGCAGTACTAATATTTCTGATGCTCTAGATTTGACCTGCATTCTCAAAGCTGCTCAAACCATTTCCAGTTGTATAGAATTAGACGCACTCATCAGCAGTCTCACCCGTATTATCCTAGAAAATTCTGGTGCAAAAACATGTGTATTAATTCTTCCTCAAGAAGACACTTGGCAAGTGCGGGCAATTACCTTTATAGACCAACAGTCAAATTCCCAGACTGATGTCAAAACCATTCTTGAATCACAACTACTAGATACTTGTCAAGATATCCCTAGAAAACTGATCAATTACGTTAAGAATACTCGAGAAACTGTCATTATAGACAACTGCAAAACAAATATTCCTGGTGTAATTGGGGAATATATGCTCCAACATCAACCTCAGAGTGTATTATGTACACCTATTATTAACCAAGGTCATTTATTGGGAATTCTTTACCTAGAAAATCAACTAAATCAAGGGGTATTTACTAGTAACCGTTTACAAGTGATTAATCTGCTGTCCTCCCAAGCAGCAATTGCTTTAGAAAATGCGCGGCTTTATCAACAAGCCGGGCAAGCTTTACAAGATTTGCAACAAGCTCAATTACAAATAGTGCAAAGTGAAAAGATGTCTGCATTGGGTAACTTAGTTGCTGGGGTAGCTCATGAAATGAATAATCCTCTCGGTTTTATTGCTGCCAGCCTCAAACAAGCTAAACCAACCTTTACTGATGTTATCGAACACTTGAAACTATATGAACAAAAGTTTCCTACTCCCGGAGATGAAATTCTTACCCATGCCGAAGAAATCGACTTGGAATATAGCTTGGAAGATTTCCCCAAGATGATTGATTCGATGATTATAGCGTGTGACCGACTCAAAAATATCAGTACTAGTCTTCGCACTTTCTCCCGTGCGGATAGAGATTACAAAGTACCGTTTAACATTCATGAAGGCATTGATAGTACAATTCTAATTTTAAAACATCGTCTCAAAGCCAATGACAGCCGTCCGGCAATTGAAATAGTGACGGAGTACAGTAAATTACCCCAAGTTGAATGCTTTCCGGGACAATTAAATCAAGTATTTATGAACATTTTAGCGAATGCTATTGATGCATTGGATGAATCAAATATAGGTCGGACTTTTGAAGATATTAAAGCTAATCTTAACCGAATTACAATTACTACCTTCTTAAAAGAAAAACAGGTTGAGGTGAAGATTGCTGATAATGGTCAAGGCATGAGTGAATCAGTCAAACAAAAAGTATTTGACCACTTGTTTACCACTAAAAGCGTTGGTAAAGGAACCGGATTAGGATTAGCGATCGCTCAATCTATTGTTGTAGAAAAACATGGCGGAACTTTGGATGTTAATTCTACCCCAGGCGTTGGAGCAGAATTTGTGATTACTTTACCGATTCTGGTTTAGACTCAAAATTAATTTGGCCCTTGTTGCGACGTGTTGACTTCTTAGTAACCCTCCGATAGATGTGAAACCATTGCCCACAACACCCATCCATTTTTCTCGGCTATCGATTAGGGCTTGTTGATTGTGTTGTTGGCTACTTACCCCGCTATATCAGTGCATTAGTATCTGGCTTACCGGGGGGAGGCAAATCATTGTTAACCAGGACTTAGGCAACTGGCACAGGCGATCGCTAAATTTTGGTACATGGCTATTAGCATAACTGACGCAATTGGTACAGGGCGATCGCTATCTAGTAGTACATTAGTATTGCAAGAAAGATTTAGCTTATAACATTGGTTAAACCATCTATCAAATTATTTAGTTCAACAACTCAAACGTCCGACTGTTCCCATGTTTATCGCATAATTGTTTGGTGTGCGGCGCGGTTACACCAAACAATTGCTTGTGCCAGTTGCGTAAGTCCTGAGCAAAACCGGTCCCTCTCCTTACTAAGGATGTCCGATAGGACAGGGTGAGGTTTTGGGGTAATTCGATGACTTGTGTGTACACCGTAGGCTTGCTAAGGATAAGAGTTGGGGGTGAGGTTTAGGCTGTATTGCAACGAAGTGAGAATCTTTATAAGTCGTTGGGAAGAATCCCTAGTGATATAAACCGAGAGAAAATTTGTTTGATAAGCTCGATTTTGGGTTGCGAGTGCGATCTTTCAGCTACCCTGAAATTGATATATAAAAGAGCAATTTTCAAATGACCATTTACTTTTATAAGGTTTGCCAGCCTTATGGCTGTTTTTCTAACTTTTCTCCCCACGGAATCCACATCCAGGGTACTTACTGGCCAACAGTTGAGCATTATTATCAAGCGCAAAAGTTTGTAGGCAGCACAGATGCGGCAATTATACCTCTCATTCATGCCGCCGCTACCCCAGAAGAAGCTGCCGCTTTGGGAAGATGTAGCACTCGCCAACTTCGTCGAGACTGGAATTTAGTCAAAACTCAAATTATGCGAGAAGCTGTACTCAAAAAGTTTCTCACTCATACTGATATTAGAGAAGTTCTTTTAAGGACAGGCGATGAAATTTTGGTTGAAAATTCCCCAACCGATTCTTTTTGGGGCTGTGGTGCTAATAAAGCCGGCCAAAACCATCTCGGTAAAACTCTCATGAGTGTTCGTGAAGAAATTCGTAAATTACTATCTTTAACAGTAATTTACGAATAATTTAATCAAAATAGTTACATTCAACATAAACTCAGTAATTAAATGGGGAATAGTAAAATTCCCCAGGCAAAAATATTTAAAAAAGTTGCCAGTAATTTAGTTATTTTTTTGAAAAAATCTTAATTAATTGGATTAATGGGCAAAAAATGGAAAAAATATTTTTAATTTAAAGCAATTATTAAGACTTAGCTTATAAGTAATTTTACTCAAATATTTTACTGATTAAGAATATAAAATTAATGGGTGTCAATGATTAAAATTTTCTTAACTTAAAATTTGAAAGGATGTTTGTAAAATCTTTAATGATATACCAAGCGGTCTGATATCTCCTTAAATCAACTTTAGAAGGGCTATGGGGATCAAGCAGAATATCTGATCCTTTTCAAATATGCTCTGATCCAGTTCCAAAAATATTTGCAACAGATGCACGCCTCTAGCAAAGCATTTGTAGCAGGAATCTCTGGAAACGGGAAAAAAATCAAGGCATTGGAAGTTGAAAACTCTGATTAGTGACAATTATAAAAAAAATTATACTTCAGTCATGGTGTATGTAGACAATGGCATTTACCGATGAACCAAAAGGGTTGCAGCAAAGCTTAGACCAAGAAAGTTTACTGCACCGGATGATAAAACAGATCAGGCGATCGCTCGACCTCCAAGAGATATTAACGACTACCGTTAGCCAAGTACGTTTATTTTTGGGTGCAGATCGGGTAAAGGTGTATCGTTTTGATGCTGATGGTAGTGGTGAAGTAATTGCTGAATCTATCCATGACCAGCGTCTGCCATCCTTATTAGGGTTACGCTTCCCTGTTCATGATATTCCACAAGAAGCCAGGGAGATGTTTCTCTTAGCACAGCAACGTTCGATTGTTGATGTGGCAAACGGGAAGATCGGGCTATCGCCTCTACAATCCAAAGAAACTGGCAAACGTCTACAAACTAACATTTACTATCGGCAGGTAAACCCGTGCCATATTCAATACTTAAAAGCAATGGGTGTGCAGTCTTCGTTGGTAGTGCCAATTTTAGATTGCGATCCACAAGAACAATTGGCAAAGCCTAAATTGTGGGGATTGTTGGTATCTCACCAAAGTGAACCGCGAAAGATTTTGAAGCGGGAACTAAAAGTATTACAGCAAGTAGCTGACCAGGTTGCGATCGCGATCGCTCAAAGTAATCTACTCACCGTAGCCCGCGCCAAGCAAGAGCGAGAAGCTACTATTAACCGAGTTACCACACTATTGCATAAACTGCCGACAATCCAATTGCAGGGGGCGCTAGAAGAAGTTATTACTGCCTTCGATGGAGTAGGTGGCAGGCTTTATATTGAACAGAGTGGGGAACTATACACTTGGGGCAACCAACCGACAGTTGCCTACGAGTTAGATAACAGTATTATCGAACAGCATCCCATCTGGCAAAACTGGATGGCTGAGTGTAAAGAAGGCAATATTTGGGCAATAGCTGACCTCTATAAAGAACCACGTTTGCGAGTTTTGGCTTTAGCATTCCGTTCTACTCAAATTCGCGGACTGATGGTAATTCCCCTACATTACCGAGAAACATTTATTGGTGTATTAAGCATTTTTCGCTCTGAATTTGAAACGGAAATCTTGTGGGCGGGACGATGTGAAAAAAATCGGCGACAACTGTTACCCCAGCTTTCCTTTGAGGTTTGGCGAGAGCAAAAAAAGGGGCAAGCGCCTGAGTGGAAGCCGGAAGACATCTCATTAGCGCAAGCTTTGTACGACCATTTCTCAATGGCAATTCAGCAGCAGCAAATGTATAAACAGGTACAATCCCTGAATGCTAACCTAGAACTGCGGGTGCAAGAGCAGACTTCTGAACTCGAAAAATCATTACTGTTTACCAAGGTACTCAAGCAAGTTACAGAGCATATTCGCTACACATTAGACTTTCAGACAACTCTGCAATCCATCGTTCGGGAAGTCCGTCCCCTGCTAAACTCAGACCGGGTGCTGATTTTCCAGATGAAGACTAAATCGGTGATTGTAGAAGAAATTAATGGCAATTGGCAGTCAGTTTTAGGAGTAAAAGCACCACTGGAATGCTTTCCTGATGAGTATGCCCATCTATATTTTCAGGGCAGGGTACGGGCAGTTAACAACGTTTCCACAGCTTCTTTAAGTGAATGTCATCGAGAGGTTTTGCAGAGTCTGCAAGTGCAAGCAAGCTTAATAGTTCCAATTAATATAGGTATGGAACTATGGGGCTTACTAATAGCCCATGAGTGTGAGGCTCCTAGAGATTGGCAGGATGCAGAAATTGATTTATTGCAACAGCTAGGAGATCAGGCTGCGATCGCTATTCAACAAGCGCAACTTTACGAACAAACTTGTGATGCCGAAACTGAAGCCAGAACTCAAGCTGCACAGTTAGAGCATACCCTACATGAACTCCAAGAAACACAGGCAAGATTGATTCACACCGAAAAAATGTCCGGTTTAGGACAGTTGGTGGCGGGTGTCGCCCACGAAATCAACAACCCCGTTAACTTCATCTACGGTAACCTCTGTCACGCTACTGACTACACCGAACAACTGCTAGAAATTTTACGCCTCTACCAGTTCCACTATCCTTACCCTCATAGTGAAATTAGCGCCGCAATCAAAGCGATCGATTTTGAATTTTTGCTAGAAGACCTCCCAAAAATTATGGCCTCAATGCAAGTAGGAACCGATCGCATCCGTTCAATAGTGCTGTCGTTACGCAATTTTTCTCGCTTGGATGAGGCTGAAAACAAGCGTGTTGACCTGCATGAAGGTATTGAGAACACTTTATTAATTTTGCAACATCGGCTGAAAGCAAATTCTGAATTTCCAGGCATTCAGGTAATCAAAGATTATGGCGACATACCAAGGGTAGAATGCTATGCCGGTCAAATGAATCAGGTATTCATGAATATTCTCAGCAATGCCATAGATGCCCTGGCAATGGGGAGTGGCGAGTGGGGAATAGGGACAAGGGAGACGAGAAAACAAGGGGACAAGGGAGATAACCCATGCCTAATGCCCACTATCCACATTTCCACTAAAATCTCAGCAGACAACTCTCGTCTGTTGATTCGTATTTGTGACAATGGGCCCGGAATGACTGAAGAGGTGAAAAAGCGGATTTTTGACCCGTTTTATACTACCAAACCTGTGGGCAAGGGTACAGGACTGGGACTGGCAATCAGCTATCAAATCATTGTCGAAAAACATGCTGGAATAATGGAGTGCATTTCAGAACCTGGCAAAGGTACAGAGTTCTGGATTGAAATTCCCGTGAAGCCTCCAGCCAAAATTAACTAAAGGCAAAAGATTGACTTTTATAGGCAGTTCTTGCAGGGGGTAGGGGAAAGATATTAAAGCTTTTTATTTACCTTTCTTATTCCCCCATAATAATGGTTGCTTTATTTCTGCTGTGTTGTACCAGAGCGATCTCTTGAGAATTTTTCAGATCAAACAGTGAACGATTATCTGTCATTTGGCATAATATCATCCTGCACTGTTCGCTTCCCAACTATGTGACATGATAATAACTTTCTCTTAAGAAATAGATATTGTAACCCTTGCTCAATAAGGCTTTCAAGAATTTCATTGAAATATATTTATTTGATATTTTCCTAGCACAACTACAAGCTAGTTGGAACCTCATATCTTGAAACTACACTTAGGTTCAACATTAATGAGTAGATATATACTCCTTGCGCTAGTGATAATTATTAAGATTAATAGTTAGCTTAATAATGAAGCTAATTTAACGGATAAAGTATTATGAATGACAACAAGCTACCTTTGAATCAAACTGATGCCGATCCTCTCGTCCATGAGGAAAAGATTGTTAAAAGTGAGAGTGATAAAAAATTGTCTTTAAATCAAGCTGAAGAAAATTTTGAATCCCAACCAGAAAAAATCTCAAACTCTTCATCAGATTCAGGCATTAGTGCTAGGGTAGCTGGAGCTGCAATTGGGGGCGTACTAGGCGCTCGCACTGGAGGCATTATCGGTGCTGTCGCAGGTTCAGTTGCTGGCGCTATAATTGGTAAGGGAACTGCTGATACGGTTAACCGGGCTGTAGATAATTTAGGAGATGCGGCTAACTCTGTAGCAGAGGGTGTTAAGCATTCTATAGAAGACATAGGCACAGCAGCCAAGGAAACCATTGAAGAAGTCAAGCCATCTATCAAAGGGACAGCAGAAGCCGTCAAGCAAACAGTTGAAGAGTCTAAGCCTTCTATTAAAGGTATAGCCGAATCAGTTAATCAGACGGTTAAAGAGGCTAAACCTTCTGTAGTAGATGCAGTTAAGAATGTATCCGAAGAAGTCAAACCTACGATTAGAGGGGTAAAAGAGTCAGTTCAGCATACAATTGAAGGCGTTCAGCCTTCTGTAGAAAACGCTGCTAACTCTATTAAAAGCGCTGCCGATGAAATTAAGCCTTCTGCCAAAGCTGTGGCTAAGGAAATTGAAACTGCTACTAAAGATGTTCGCTCAACTGTCAAGGGAACAGCCAAGGCAGTCGAACCCTCTGTAAAGAGTGCTGCTGAATCCCTCAAATCATCGGCTCACAATGCAACTGAATCGTTGAAATCATCGGCTCAAAATGTTACTGAATCTGTCAAAGGTTCAGCCCATGATATTAAGTTATCTGCTCAAAATACGGCAGAATCTCCCAAGAAGGAAATTCAGGATAACAATGTCCGTGTCTCCAGCAGCCCAATGCCTGAAGTCATTATCATCAAGGAACAGGCAATTATTGAAGATAAGAGAGACTAGATAAAGACTAGCCTCTAACTTTGTCACATACATCTAAGCAAAGTTTCAAGCAGGTGAACCTAACAAAAGGTTCGCCTTATGTCTAGAAGAAGTAAATTAGCGCTCTTGCATCACTCTTATGAAAAAATAAGGGACATCCAAAAATTAAATTACTCAATTCCTGCGTCCAATAGGACTGTCCAATTTCTTCTCCCCCTGCTCCCCCTGCTCCTCAGTAAAGTTTAGTTGCAAACAAAATCTTTCCTATCCAGAAGTGATAATCTAATAATTGAAGTTAATAAATAAGCTTCCCTGGCAGATATAAGAGTTGCATCTGGAATGTAGTAAGAGGTAAAAGACGCTGTTTAACTTACATCTGTCTCGTCAAAACACAGCAACACCCAACGCGAAAACTGTTATTTCCTCAAATATGGAAGATTAGGGGGCGCTGTAACTGGTTTTCATAACTTGTTTATACAAGCTATGGAAGTTAGTACATCCCTGGTTAGGATAAAGAAGGAGAGGAGATAGTTCAGGGAGTAGAGGTTTGGGTGTTGTTGTGTTTAAAGAGAAGTCTGAGATAGGGACTCCTCTTAGTGTAAGATTATACGAAGTTGAATAGTGAAAAACAGTTTAAATAGCGCCTTATGTCAATTATTGCGCTCAGAGCGTGGTATCTACAGGATTACGAGCCGATTCCAGAACTGGAAAAACGTCCGCCAGACATTCGCTTAAGCAAAAAAAGCCTGTTGAGATCAGCATTACGAGCAGACTTTTTGGAAGAAAGCGACGAGGTTAAGAAATCAACTTGGTTTGGACGCTATCTGGAAGGGGAAAATATTGAATTTTATATTGAAGGTAGTGGTGGCTATTGCGTCGCCAACATTGACTTAATTAGTCATGAAATTTATTTCACGAAGCAGACGCTATTGGCTCAGTTAGAACCAACGATTTTTTTATCCTATCAAACTGAGTATGCCGCAGCGACTAATATTCTCAGAGAAGAACTGCGAAAAAGTTTGGACAGTTTAAACTTGCGATCGCGCCTTCCTCTAACATTAGTAGAATCCTCTCGCCCCATCGGTGCTACTGTACGGATTAACCGCACGATCATGCGAAAAATCCGTAGGAGTTTGTTATTCATCGCTGACACCACACCCATTGCTAGTATTGACGGTAAAGAAACTCCTCAAGTACTTCCTAGCCCGAATGTCTGTATTGAGATTGGCTATGCCATCCAAAGTAAGCGGTCTGAACAGATTTTACTAGCGCATATGCAACGTCCAGACTTTGAAGGGCAATTTCCCTTCGATTTACCGACACAGCAAATTTTGCAATTCCAAGACACCGCAGAACTAAATAACATCCTCACAGGAACGATTCAAAACCAACTAGCACGATTCAAATTGTTTTTTTGAGCAATCTGTGATGTCAACTAAAATAAACGGACAGGCTTTTTTTGCAGTCCAGAAGTAATGGAACTGACCCGATCAACCACAGAAATCATGTATTTATAATCTGGTACTTGTCCGTTGGGTACATACCCTACTTCTTGAGCTAAACTAGAAGGCGCATCGCTCATTACTTTGCGGATGAACTCTTGACGGTTACGTTCTACATTAGGTCCAATCAAGACTACGCCTAATGGTACATAGTGAGGGTCTTTAAATAGGATGCGGAATTGGGTTGAGCCCAACTGGGAACCGTAGAGGCTCAATTCAGCCTCCGAGACAGCACAGGCGATCGCTTTTCCTTGGGCGACTAATTCCAGCGCGGCTTTGGGCGTGGGTGCAAACAGGATGTCAGCCAGTGTTGTACCAAAAAGATTGTAAAGTGGAAAATAATATCCTGTGGCTGAACCTAACTGACCTAAAGCCACTGTTTTACCTTGTAGCTGTTTCAAGTCGGTTATCGGATTATCATTGCGAACAACGAAGATTGAACGCAGATTACTAATACCTATTAAAGGAAACAGGGGAACATATTGGTGACGTGCGATCGCAATCGCTGCTAAACCCGGTGGAGCAAATACCAAGGACCAAGCACGAGCCTTAAGGCGCTCAACCGCTTTGTTTTCATTAAAAGCAGGTTCTAGCTGAATATATGAGTTTGTTTTTTCACCCAAGTAACTATTAAATTTAGCATATTGGCTAATTATCTTGTCGCTTCCACCATAGTTGATAACGCCAAGAGTTAATGCGCCCTCAAACTGCCGTTGTGATTGGCAGGCGGCAAATGTCAAACCTAGCAGATTAAATAGAAATAAACGACGGGGAAATCGCAAAAACATCATTAATAATTATGGTTAAGGAAATAACTTCGCTTTCAAGACTAATTTAGATGAGTTTGGCTACTGCCTAAATAGTTTAAATTGCAGCAAAGAATTAATATTTATTTAAATATCGCTGACATGGTTTCTAACAGGTATAAATAAATATTAGACAAACTCAGATACCACCTTCGTTGGTTAGCTTATGTTAAACAACATTACGTTAAAAAACCTAAAAATAGGTGCTAAATTTAACTTACTTTTAATATTAGTTTTCATAGTCAGTATTTTGGGTAGTGGCGTTGCCTTATCCAGTGTACTTCAGCGAAGGGCACAAAATGAAGTGGCTTCCCAAGCGCAGATTCTCATCCAAATGGTGAATGCAGTTAGAAACTATACACAAAATCGTATAGTTCCCCTATTGGAACCTAGTCTAGATACTAACCCAACGTTCATGCCAGAAATAGTACCAAGTTTTTCCTCTAAAGAGGTTTTTGATAATTTTCGTAAAAAGCCAGAATATAGAAACTTTTTTCATAAAGACGCAACACTTAATCCAACTAATTTAGCAGATAAAGCCGATAGTTTTGAAACTAAACTTGTAGAGCGTTTTCGCAACGAACCCAATACTCTAGAAATTACTGGCTTTCGGAACTTGGCAGAAGGCGAAGTATTTTACATTGCGCGACCACTCAAGATTACACAGCAGCAATGTCTGCAATGTCATACTACACCAGATCAGGCTCCTAAGAGTCAGTTGGTAACCTATGGCTCGGAAAATGGTTTTGGCTGGCAACTCAATCAGATTGTTTCTGCCCAAATAGTCTCTGTTCCTTCCGAAGATATTTTTACCAATGCCAAACGGACTTGGATATTAATCATGGGACTTTTAATTGCAATCTTTGCGCTCATAGTTTTCTTAATTAACTTCTTAATCAAAAAATATGTGATTCAACGCATCAGAAGAATAGAGAAAATAGCTCAAAAAGTTAGTATTGGTGATATGAGCGCTGATTTTGAAGAAAGCTCTAATGATGAAATTGGCGGGTTGGCGGAAGCATTTAATCGGATGAAAGCTAGCTTAAAAATAGCTATGGAGATGCTGAATAACCAAAGCTAATACATTGGTCAGATCGCTCCTTCCGGCAGCCGATTATGTAGTAATTGCCACACCGCTAACCCCGGAAACTAAAGGCTTGATCGATGAAACTGCATTGCGCTCCATGCGTCAGTCTGCTTACTTAATTAATATCGCTCGTGGTGCGATCGTAGATGAAGCCGCATTGCTCACCGCACTACATGAAGGATGGATTGCGGGTGCTGGATTAGATACAGTGGCTACAGAACCTCTGCCACCAGAAAGTCCCTTGTGGTCGTTGCCGAACTCCTTTATCACACCCCATTGTTCAGCCCTGTTACCACGACAGAGAGAGCGTATAGCACAACTGTTTATCGACAATCTCAAACGTTACCAAACTGGTCAACCCTTACGGAATATTGTAGACAAGCAAGGGGGATACCAGGGCAAACGCATCTAAATATTGATGAGCATAGATAAAAGTAGAAAGCACCAGAAGCTAGACCCCATACTACTTTTAGAAAGTTAAACATCAATTAGCAAAGGAATGATAATCATTATGATGGGGTGGGTGGGTTAGAGGCAACCGACGGTTGCCATTAAAGAACGTGAT
>NZ_JACJQM010000143.1:0-11302 GCF_014696655.1 Nostoc sp. FACHB-888
CCTGCTACTTATTCTCTCATAAAATTTTTCTTGGAATCTACTTGATTAGTTACTATCAACAATTCCAAAAAGGGCTGATTTTAAAACGCCTTTTTATAGTACTAAAGTACCAGTGATTAGCGATCGCCTGTGCCAGTTGCGTAAGTCCTGTTTATTTTTCTCGCTGCCTCATTTGCTTGGTAGATTATCAGGTGATCCCAAAATTTCGTCACCAATTTCAGCAGAAATACGTTGAGCTAACTCCATATCTGGTATTTCGTTTTCGTTCTGCGTTCCCACCTCTGCAATTAGTCGTGCAAAGGCACTAGGAGAAGCAACCATCAACCCGCGAGCTGGCTTGTCGCTCAAAACGCCGATCGCATGGGCGGTACCAGGAGGAATCAGGAAGGTTTCGCCAGCTTTCAACACAGCTTTGTTTTCACCTGTCCAGACCGTGAACTCCCCTTCTAAGACATAGAGTTGTTCAGAGTAGCGCGTGTGGCGATGAAGAGGAGTTTGTGAGCCAGGTGGGAAATAGCCTTCGATCAGATCGTATTTACCTTCGGTTGTTGTGCGATCGGCAATGATATTGAGGCGAGAACCAAAAAGCCAGAAAGATTGGGTCATGAGGTTGCTCCGATTAATGCGTGAGTTGTTTGAGATTGAGGAGTTTGAGACGGGATTGCTTGAGACTGGATTGTTTGTAATCCCAGCTGTTGAAGGATGACTTCATAACTTAGTTGAAGCGTGAGATGCTGATGGCGGGTTGGCAGTAGCTGCGTGCTGCTGTGCAGATACGGCAAGGGTAGCCAAGGTTATGCTGATGGTAAATTTCTGGAATTGCAGTTTCCTGTTTTGAGTGTTTACGTGATCGCTGCTCACCTTCTTCTCCTTTAGATTGGTGAAGCTCAATGCCCACCTCGATTAACTTCATTCTTGTGCGATCGCTCAATTTAGACCACTCAAGTTCTTTGAGTTAAAACGCGATTTAATTGTTCTGTGGTTGAGGAAGACCGCAGAAAATAAGCTAGGAGCAATTAAACCTGGTATACTCAAACCAAAATGGAATCATTTGTCTGTCAATCTGTGTTGCTCAAACTCCCCGTGAGTCATTGATTAAAGAAACGCCCGATATCTTAAGAAAAGATTCGCTCTGTCCTTTCCACCATCGGCTGATCTTATGGATTCCAACCCATCAAAAACTAGACGAGGTTCCTCTACTTCTTTTCGAGTGCGAGGAGTCATCCTATCGCCTCAAGGGTGGCAAAAGTTTCAGACGGCAAAACAGCAGGCGGAATCCGACGAAACCTGGGGTAAGCGCTTCACCCAGGAAGATATCAGCGATCGCACCGGACTCTCCCTAAATACCCTTGCCCGCATTTTCAAGCGCGAACTGGGCGTTGATCGTCAGTCATTAGAGTATCTCTTCCGGGCGTTTGGGCTGGAATTGACCCAGGCAGACTTTACATCCACTGCCTCATCCCAAGAGACAGAGAGCCACTGGACAAATCCCCAACAAGACTGGGATACGGCGGTCGATGCCTCAGCGTTTTATGGGCGTGAGGCAGAACTGACCCAACTGTGGCAGTGGATTATATCTGAGCGGTGTCGTCTGGTTGGAGTATTGGGCATTGGCGGCATTGGCAAAAGTACGATCACCGTCAAAGCTGCGTTGCAGATGCAAGCAGAATTTGAAATTGTTGTATGGCGCTCCCTGGCTAATGCACCACCACTGAATGAACTCCTGTCGAGCCTGCTGAAGTTTTTCATGCCGCTTTTTGGGGAAGATCCCATTCTTCCTACCACGCTCGATCAACAGATATCTAAACTGATGCAATATCTGCGGTCGCGTCGGTGTTTATTGATTCTCGATAATGCTGAGACCATTTTGCAGCGTGAGCCAGTGGGACAATGGCTCTCGGACTACGAAGGTTACGGGCAGTTGCTCAGAACCATTGGTGATACGTCTCACCAAAGTTGTTTGTTGCTCACTAGTCGAGAAAAGCCACGGGAAATGGCACTGATGGAAGGTGTACAGGTGCTGGTGCGATCGCTGGTCTTGAGCGGGCTGGCACCTGATGAGGGACGCGCCATCTTTCGGCAAAAAGGAGCGTTTACAGGTTCAGAAGCCGAATGGCAGACCTTGATCCATCACTACGGCGGCAATCCTCTGGCATTGAAACTGTTGGCAGCCGCAATTGGGGATTTATTTAACGGCAGCATTACCGAGGTGTTGCCCTATCTCAGTCAAGGATTGGCAGTTTTTGAAGACATCCGCGATTTGCTAGACCGTCAGTTCGCTCGCCTATCCGAAGCCGAACAGAAAACACTATTCTGGTTTGCAATTCATCGGGAGCCGGTCTCGATCGCAGATATTCGAGAGAATGTGGTTGATCCTGCTGCTCAACAAAGTCTACCCAATCTGATCAACTCACTACTGAGGCGATCTCTAATCGAGAAGGCAAAGCCTACGCTAATTGAAAAAAACGATGGGTTATTCTTCTTGCAACCTGTGGTGATGGAATATGTCACAGGACGATTCGTGCAGCAAATTTGCATCGAATTTGAGAGGCAGCAGCTTAAGGTTTGGCAAACGCATCCCTTAGTGCGAGTACAAGCAAAAGATTACATTCGAGAGATTCAGACGCGCTTAATTGTGCAACCTGTGATGGAACAGTTGCTGTCTCGCTTTGACAGTGTAGCGGCGATCGAGGCACAAGCAAGGCACATATTAACGCAACAGGGAAAGAAACCAGGATATGTGGCAGGCAACCTAATTAACCTCCTGGTGCAGCTTCAAGTGGACTTACGCAGCTGGGATTTTTCCGGTCTTGTGGTGCAGCAAGCCGACTTACGGCAGGTCGATTTAGCCGGGGCCAATTTTCAGAATGCCGATTTAACTAAATCCATCTTTTCAGAAACACTCAATGTTGCCAGGTCGGTCGACGTGAGTCCAGACGGACAAACCATTGCCGTTGGCGATTCCAATGGCAACATCTATCTCTGGAACATTAGCACAGCCCAACTTCTGGGCATCTTTTCAGGACACAAAGGCTGGGTTTGGTCGGTTGCCTTTAGTCCCGATGGCAGAACTTTAGCCAGCAGCAGTAGTGATAGTTCGGTGCGCTTGTGGGGTATCCAGAGTGGAAGCTGCTTGCAGGTGCTAACAGAACATAAAGGTTGTGTTTGGTCAGTGAGTTTTAGTGCCGATGGCCAGCAATTAGCGAGTTGCAGCGATGACAAAACGGTACGCTTATGGAATTTGCAAGGGCAGTGTCTCCGTGTATTGAAAGGACACACCCAGAGTGTTTATTCTGTCCACTTCGCGACCGATCAGCAAACCTTAGCCAGTAGCAGTAATGATACAACGATTCGGATCTGGGATGTGAGCAATGGCAACTGCCTGAGTGTCTTACAGGGGCATACCAGCGGGGTTCGGTGTGTGCGATACAGCCCGGATGGTCAACTGCTTGCTAGCGGATGCCGGGATGGGTCGATTCGATTGTGGAGCAATTATCTGTCCTACGATCGACATCTAAACCCCCATTCCATAAATTCTAGTGCCAAGTTGCTGCAAGGACATGCCGATTTTGTTTGGGGCATCGCCTTTAGCCCGGATAGTCGTCTCTTAGTGAGCGGTGGTCGCGATGGCACTTTGCGCCTTTGGGATGTGCAAGACGGGCAATCCATTCATGTACTTGAGGGTCATACCCACGATGTTTATGGGCTTGCTATTAGTGCCGACAATCAATTGTTGATCAGCACAGGAGAAGACCAGACGGTGCGGCTATGGCATTTACAGAGTGGACGAAACCTGAAAACGTTGCGTGGATATACGGGTGGGGTTCACTCCCTGAGTCTCAGTGCAGATGGTCAACTGCTTGCAAGTAGTGGTCAGAATGAAACGATTCAGGTGTGGCGTTTGCAGCTGGATAGCAATCTGCCACGACTTCACCCCTACAAAACTTTTTCCAGCCCGACCCGTCGGATTTCATCATTCAGCAACGTCAGCTTTAGTCCCGGTGGTCAAACGCTGGCGATCAATCGACATGATGAATCGATCGCTTTATGGAATATCCAAACTGGGCACCTCAATCGATGGTCAGCGCACAGCGCATCGATCTGGACAGTTCTGTTTAGCCCAACGGGACAAATTGTGGCAAGCAGTAGTTATGATTGCACCGTGCGACTTTGGGATGTGCAAACGCATCACTGTTTGCATGTGTTACACGGACACCAAAGCGCTATTCGCGCGATCGCATTTGACAAGAGCGGTCAATGGTTGGCAAGTGGCAGTTTTGATTTCACCATTCGATTATGGGATGTGCAAACTGGAGAATGTTCAAGGGTATTGCAAGGACATACGGGCGCCGTTTTCGCACTGGCATTTGACAAGAGTGGTCATCGACTGGTAAGTGGCAGTCACGACCAAACCATTCGATTATGGGATGTGCAAACTGGAGAATGTCTGAAGGTTTTGCAGGGGCATACAGGAGCCGTCTGGACGGTTGCCATAAGTTCTCAAGGTAATACCCTGGCAAGTGGCGGTGTCGATCAAACCATTCGACTATGGGATCTGCAAACGGGGCATTGCCTCCACATCTTAGATGAACATAGCGGTTGGGTTCAGTCAGTGATCTTTAACTCTAACGGTCAAATCCTATTCAGTGGTAGTGACGATCGCACAATCAAGCTTTGGAATGTGCAAACAGGATGCTGTATCGAAACGTTGACGGTCAATCGCCTGTATGAAGGTATGAATATTCAAGGAGCAACCGGGTTGACAGTAGCTCAAAGAACTACCTTGAAAGCGTTAGGGGCAATTGACAATTGAGGCGATAGGCAGCCAGATTCAGCGCATTCGCTTGTGTTTAATGGTGTCTAGCAATTGTTGAAAGGCATTGAGCGAAGGCACACAGCAACATTTTTCTTTTCTACTCATGGGTCGCCTCCACAGTGCCAAACAAATCGTGACTGCAAAATCTGGCAGAGGTTTGAACAACGCCTCCAGGTTTTGCGGGAAACTAATCGAATACAGTCCAAAACTTTGGAGCTAAAGATGAAACTCATCTCTGTCAACGTAGGATTTCCACGTGAAGTAACCTGGAAAGAGAAAACAGTCAGCACTGGAATTTTCAAGGAGCCAGTTAGCGATCGCTTGATGGTACGATCGCTTAATTTGGAAGGTGATGGGCAAGCTGATCTCACCGTTCATGGCGGAGCAGACAAAGCAGTTTATGTCTATCCGTTTGAGCATTACGATTACTGGCGAGGTGAATTGCCTGACACAGAGTTGCCGTTAGGCATCTTTGGTGAAAATTTTACGACCACTGGGCTGAGAGAAGAGGAAGTGAACATTGGCGATCATTTTCAGATTGGCACAGTGAAACTGATGGTGACACAACCTCGCCTACCCTGCTACAAACTTGGGATTCGGTTTGGACGACCTGATATGGTTAAACGATTTCTCGCCAGTCGTCGAACCGGATTTTACTTCCGTGTTTTGCAAGAGGGCGAAGTTGGAGCTGGAGACATTTTAGAGTTGGTAAGCCGGGACGATAACAACGTCACTGTTGCCGATATCACTCAACTTTATGTGCGTGCGGAAGATAATCCAGAATTACTTCACCGTGCTGCTCAACTTGAAGCTTTACCCCAAAGTTGGCGTGATTATTTCCAGCAGTAATACAATACCATTTCACGAAAAATCTGATACAGATGTAACCCCTGAAAGCTTTGCTGCATCTAAGTTTTTTAACAAACTTTAGGGGTTTAAGTCCCCTGCTTCTATCAAGCAGCGCGTTTTGTGACGGGGATTTAGACCCCGACACAAAACGTAATTGCGAATTGCGAATTGCGAATTGCGAATTGGTATAAGTAGGTAAGTGACAACTCTCGACACAAACTCAAGACGCAAAATCAAAGTAAACCGTTTTAGACGACCGAGTTTGATTTTGTGTTGAAACCCGTTACTTTAGCAGAAACCTATGAAGCAACGGCTAAACATTATGTCTACACCATCGATTAAGAATAACCCGCTCATTGGCATTTGGAAGTTAATTTCTGCAACTGCTATTCATGCTGACGGAACGGTGGCTCCAGAGGTGTATGGAAAAAATCCAGTTGGCTACATCACTTACACTTTGGATGGTCACATGATGGTGATGTTTGCCAAGAGCGAGCTTCCTTCGGAAGAGCTTCGCTAACGCTCACCGTTGAGTCAAGAGGTTCAATCGCCGCTAAATTCACAGATGCAATCTCTACCCGTTGAAGAGCTTGCTCAAGCATTCACGACATTCAATGCTTATGCCGGAACTTATACACTGAATGGCAACACAGTGAATCACCAGATCGAAATTGCATCGATTCCTAATCGGGTCGGTACAACGTTAGTTCGCACTTTTACTCTGAGTGAGAGCCGAATGACGCTCTTAACAACGCCAGTTTTAAGTGATGGTGTTGAGCAGGTTTTCGAGTTGGTGTGGGAGCGTATTTAAGGCGTTGCATAAATGCGGGACGAATTGGCGGGTGAAACTATTGGTAATTCGTTCTAAATTGGGCGAAATCATCCCATGATTTAGCAACGCCGTATTTAAATAGTAAAAATTCAGATTATCTGATTTTACCAATTAAGCAGTCACTATATAAGGCAAGTTAATCGCCGCTACACGACCAGCGTCTACCAGGGCTTGGTATACCATCACCGCTACCTCAGCACGTGTAGCATCGCGGGTAGGATTGAGTTGTTTAAGGTTCGGGTAATTGACAATAATCCCCTTGTTTATAGCTTTTACTACCTCATCCTTGGCATAATCAGGAATCTTTGCTTGGTCATCGAAAGTTTTGATGGATGCTGTACCATCAGCAGATAACCCCAATCCATTCACCAAGGAGACAATCACTTGCACGCGCTGGATATTTTTGTTAGGAGCAAAGGTATTGTCAGGAAAACCAGAGAGAAATGAACCTTGATATGCTTGCTGAATTACTGTCGATGCCCAGAAGCCTACTGGTACATCTTTGAATTTGACCACGGGGCGGTTTGAGGGTGGGTTGAAAGCTTTTACCAGTAATGCGGCGTATTGCGCCCGCGTCATTGTAGCATCCGGTTTAAATGTGCGATCGGGAAAACCATTAACTATTCCCAATTTAACTAATTCCCGAATAAACCCACCTGCCCAATGATTCGTAATATCGGTTAATTCGATAGTGGGTGTTGGTGTCGGAGCGGGAGTGGGCGTAGGTGTCGGAGTGGGAATGGGCGTAGGCGTAGGTGCGGGAGTGGGCGTAGGCGTAGGTGTCGGAGCAGGAGTGGGAGTAGGCGTAGGTGTCGGAACCGAACTATCTGCAAACTCTACGTTTCCCGTGACTTTAGACGTATTTATTTTATTTCCCACAGAAACCAGCTTGTTGGAACTGGCATTTTGCAAATCAAATTTACCGTTATTTTGTAGAGTATTGCCGCCTGGATTATTGGTACTGCCGATATCCGGTAGGGCAGTTCCAATTACTGTGATGCCATCGTCAGTGTTATTTTCACAGACATTGTTACGCAAAACAGGACGAGCGCTGCCAGAGATAACAACTCCAGAACGGTTTTCGTAAACTTTATTATCTCGAAGTAGGGGTGATGCAGTATCACTAACGGCAATACCAAAACCTGTTTTGGAGAAGGTATTATCTTGAATTTGACCTTTGGAATTTTTAGCGATCGCAATTCCATTGGCTGCATTCTCACTGAACACATTACCTAGAATAACTGGGTTAGCATCGCCTGTAGCAAAAACTCCCTCCCGCTTACAGTTTTTGAAGGTGCTATTAGCAACAGTAGGAGCAGTTGATTCAATCCAGACACCACTACCACGACTAGCCAAATTTGTTACACTCACTCCGCGAACTTCGGCTTTATCCAGCAACACAAATGTTACATTCTGACCAGCAAAAGTACGGCTTAGATAGCTACCACTCCCTTCAATCAAAATGCCATTGCCTTTATTGGTTTCATTACCTACTACTGTCACACCAGATGGAACCGTTATTGGAAAAACTTCACCGCTAGCAGCATTATAATTACCATCTGCTAGTTGAATCTTAGTGTTATCTGTAGATGCTTTAAGAGCTTTGGTAATAGTTTTGAAGGGGGCTTGTTGGCTACCAAGGTTGGCATCGCTACCTGATACTGGATTTACATAAAAGGTCTGAGGCATATTTATACTTCCAAAAAATACATAGCTATCTTAGCGCCAACCAGAAAAGTAGGTAGCGATTGATGCATTAAGTAACTTAAAGTACTTGTCACTGCAAAGTGAAAAGATTAGGGACTTCCAAACAAAAAAACATCCCATCGCATTTAGGCAGGGGGCAGGGGGCAGGAACAGTCGTGTTGAGTCCAGAAATTGGAATAATTTATTTCTTGGAAGTCCCTTATGCCAAGCAGGGGGGAGTTTTAGAAGTTACGAAATCATCCCGTAAATATGCAACGCCGAAACTTTTTATATTTGATGCGTGATCCCGGCATTTTGTACCTCACTTTTTCTCCCCTGCTCCCTGCTCCCCTGCTTTTCACGAATCCTAAAAAAGGGAGAAGCAGGGAGAACAGTTTCCCCTCTGCCTCTTTCCTCTTATCTGCTCTTAATACGGCCACTTCCAATCACGAATTTCCGGCATATCGTCGCCGTACTTCTCAATGTAGTGCTTGTGTTCGATTAGCTTATCTTGCATCTCCTGTTTGACATAAGCTGCCTTATATCCTAGTTTTGGCACGCGAGCAATTACGTCCATTACTAGGTGAAAGCGATCAAGATCATTAAGCACAACCATATCAAAGGGAGTGGTGGTGGTTCCTTCTTCCTTGTAGCCACGCACATGCAAATTATTGTGGTTGGTGTGGCGATAGGTTAGGCGATGAATCAGCCAAGGATAGCCATGAAAGGCAAAAATAATCGGTTTATCTGTAGTGAAAATTGTGTCAAAATCTTTTTCGTTCAAACCGTGAGGATGTTCGCTTTTTGGCTGTAGTGTCATCAAATCGACTACGTTCACTACACGCACCTTTAAATCACGAAAGTGCTGGCGCAGAATGTCCACAGCCGCTAAAGTTTCTAAGGTGGGAATATCCCCAGCACAAGCCAGTACTACATCTGGTTCGCCGCCTTTGTCGTTGCTTGCCCATTCCCAAATACCGATGCCTTTGGTGCAGTGCTTGATAGCAGAATCCATGTCGAGGTATTGCAATGCTGGTTGCTTTCCAGCAACGATGACATTGATATAGTTGCGGCTTCTTAAACAATGGTCAGTTACCGATAGCAAAGTGTTGGCATCGGGGGGCAAATACACGCGAACGATTTCTGCTTTTTTATTGATTACATGGTCAATAAAACCGGGGTCTTGGTGGGAAAAGCCGTTATGGTCTTGTCGCCAAACATGAGAGGTGAGTAGGTAATTGAGGGAAGCAATCGGTCTACGCCAGGGAATTTCTCTGGTTGTTTTCAACCATTTGGCGTGCTGATTGAACATCGAGTCAATGATGTGAATGAATGCCTCGTAGCAAGAGAAAAACCCATGACGTCCTGTGAGGAGGTAGCCTTCTAACCATCCTTGACAGCAAGTTTCGCTGAGAATTTCCATCACGCGACCGTCAGGGGAAAGGTGGTCATCTTCCGGAAGGATCTGGGCTGCCCAATTCCGCTCTGTAACTTCTAGCACACCGCCTAAGCGATTTGATACCGTTTCGTCAGGACCGAGGATGCGGAAGTTGCGGCTTTCTTGGTTAAGTTGCATGATATCCCGCAGAAAAGTTCCTGCAACTTGCGTAGCTTCAGCGATCGCCTGCCCTGGTTTGAGAACATCTACGGCATAGTCTTGAAAGTCGGGCATTTTCAGGTCACGCAGCAAAATGCCGCCGTTGGTGTGGGGATTGTCACCCATACGTCGATGACCTTTGGGAGCCAGTTCTGCTAGTTCTGGGATCAGTGTACCGTTAGCGTCGAAGAGTTCTTCTGGTTGGTAACTCTTCATCCAATCTTCTAGGAGTTTGAGGTGTTCTGGCTGTTTGGCTATGTTGCTCAAGGGAACTTGGTGCGATCGCCAATAACCTTCGGTTTTTTTGCCATCTACTTCCTTGGGTCCTGTCCAACCTTTGGGGGTTCTCATGACAATCATTGGCCACTGCGGACGTTCGGTGAAACCGTGTACACGGGCTTCTCTCTGAATGCTTTGAATTTGGGCGATCGCTATATCTAGAGTCGCCGCCATTTGCTGGTGGACATCTGCGGGATCGTCACCTTCGACAAAGTAGGGCTTGTAGCCGTAGCCGACAAATAAGCTTTCTAATTCCTCATGGCTAATCCGTGCGAGTACTGTTGGATTAGCAATCTTATACCCATTCAAGTGGAGAATTGGAAGTACAGCTCCATCATGCACGGGGTTCAGAAACTTATTGGAATGCCAGCTAGTTGCTAAAGCACCTGTTTCAGCTTCGCCGTCACCCACAACAGCAGCAACAATCAAGTCAGGGTTATCAAAGGCTGCACCGAAAGCGTGGACGAGGGCATAACCTAGTTCTCCGCCTTCGTGGATCGAACCAGGCGTTTCGGGTGCAACGTGGCTGGGAATACCACCAGGGAAAGAGAACTGTTTGAAGAGTTTCTTCATTCCCTCAGCATCCTGGGAGATGTTGTGATAATAGTCGGTGTAAGTGCCTTCTAGGTAGGTGTTAGCTACCAGTCCAGGGCCTCCATGACCAGGGCCAGCAATATAGATTGTGTTTAGGTCATATTTTTTGATGACGCGATTCAGGTGAACATAGATAAAGTTCAGCCCTGGTGTTGTTCCCCAGTGACCCAAGAGCCTGGGTTTGACGTGTTCCAGATTTAGCGGTTCTCTCAGCAGTGGATTGTCGAGTAGATATATTTGCCCAACAGAGAGATAGTTGGCTGCACGCCAGTAAGCGTTGATATTACGTAATTCTTCATCTGTTAAAGGCTTTGTTTGTGGAGTTGTAGCTAATGTCATTTCGACACTCCATTACAAAAAGATTTTGACGGCTTCATTCAGTATGTAATTATACTTATTTTCAAGAATATGGCCATCTAACCCATGATAAGTTTTTCTAGCCTTTTTAATAATTCATCATTCATCATTATTATCTCATGTATACCACTTGATACCAGTCCCATCAAATCGGGTTAAATAGGAATCCTATAGATTAATGTGGGGTTTAATAGACCCATCCGAAAACTCGCAAGCCAATATTTACAAGGCTTTGAGACCAGTCCTTGCAGATTCTGTTTCAACGAAGAAATCAGCGTTTAATATAGTTACT
>NZ_JACJQM010000144.1:0-11031 GCF_014696655.1 Nostoc sp. FACHB-888
TGGTTCTGGAATCATGTCACTCAGAAATTCATATTGAGCACGGGTCAGATTGCTGGGGTATGCTTTACTCATGTTGCTCTCTCAGTGCTGTCTACTATATATTCACAGCGTATACTGAGAGAGCTTTTTTACCATTTCTTTGACTTTTCAAACAGCCTCTTAGACTCAAACTAAAGTTTGAGACAACCTTCCACTGCGAGATGGACAGGTTCATCCATCACTCGATTATATAAAAATGTCAACCCAGAGTGGACGACAAGAGAGGGTCAATTGTCTATATTGAATCCATAGCAATGTTAGCGCAGTTGGGTTGTAAGGCTTAAGTTTGCTTAATACAAACCGAAACATGACTTACAACCGTGAAAATCGTTCTTTATTCGTTCTGCCTTCAACCCAAGATCATATTCAAGGTGTACTGAATGCTGCTGTAGTATTCGTCATGTATGGAGATTATGAATGTTTTCAAAGTGCCAACGTCTATCGATTGATTAAAGTTGCTCAACAGCAATTGAAGGTTTCGTTTGGAGAAAACAATTTAGGTTTTATCTTCCGTCACTTTCCTCAGGTACAGATTCATCCACATGCTCAACGGGCAGCGGAAGCCGCCGAAGCAGCAGCGGCTCAAGGGCAGTTTTGGCAAATGCATGAAATATTGTTCATTCATCAACAAGAGTTAAAGAATGGCTATCTAGTAGAGTACGCCAATCGGTTAGGACTTGATATTTCTCAATTTTTGCAGGATTTATCCAAAGGAACGTATGTTGATCGGATCAATGCGGATATCGAAGGTGGACTGCGAAGTGGAGTGAAGGCTGCACCCGCTTTGTTTATTAATGGAATTCGCTATCTTGATCGCTGGACTGTTGAGCAGATAATGGCAGCCATTGTTGCTGCAAATGATTAAGGTTTTTGATGCTTATCCCTACAAGTATTTCATAACTTCTATACGGACGACAAGAATCAGAGATTTCAGCAATTTAGCAAGAATACAGAGGCGATCGCAATGATAGTTTTTACATGGAAAAAAGTTCAAAAATTGTTGCTGTGGTTATTTGCATTAAGTTTTGTCGTTGGAATATCAATGCACCCAACACCAGCCACCTCCAAGGAATTACCTCAAACGTCCAACTCTAAACCTGCGATCGTTCTTGTTCATGGGGCTTATGCTGACGGGACATCATGGCAACACGTTATTCCATTGTTAGAGCAGGATGGCTACAGGGTGACTGCTGTGCAGATTCCGCTCACTTCTCTTGCTGATGATGTGGCAACGACGAAGCGGGTAATTGAGAGTCAGAAGGGTTCTGTTGTAGTAGTTGGACATTCCTATGGTGGAAATGTAATCACGGGTGCGGCGGCTGGCAATCCACAGGTGAAAGCTCTAGTTTATGTTAATGCTTTCGCACCAGATGTCGGTGAAAAGACGAGTGATTTGAATAAAAGGTACGCAGCACCTCCGATTAGTACGGCAATTGTGTCTGATGCTGCAAACTTCCTCTATGTTGATCGCGGGAAGTTTCACGAATTTTTTGCCCAAGACGTATCAAAGGCTGAGGCGCGAGTGATGGCAGCAACCCAAAAGCCGATCGCCAGCGCCGCGTTTGAGCAATCAGTGAATGAAATCGCCTGGAAAACGATTCCTTCCTGGTTTATCGTGACTCAAAGCGATCGCGCCATCAACCCTGAACTTCAACGATTTATGGCTAAACGGATTAATGCTAAGACAACCGAAGTTAACTCTAGTCATGTTCCTTTTATCTCTCATCCAAAAGAAGTTACCAAAGTGATTGAAGCAGCAAGTAATGCTGTGAAGTAATCCTAATCCTAAGAGAAGCAGTTTCTCGGTACATACAAATAGAACAGACCTAACTATGACTCTAGGAGATCCGATCGTGCCGACTCAAAATACAGGTATCACTAAAGTTGATCGCAGTAAACCCTTACTGCATCAACATGGATATGAAATTCAGCCCTCGTTGCGATTTTCGAGGAATGATTGGAACTGGCTCACAGAGCCGATGATTTTCAGAGTTCATAACACCCGCTATGCCGCTTGAGAACTGGTCTATCACTTAAAAGGAAAACTCAAAACTATGAATTTACAAACAGCTCAAACCACCACTACTGCTGACGAGTCGGCAATCCGTGCTTTCCATCGCCAGATGATTGATGCTTGGAATCGAGGTAGCGGCGAAGGCTTCGCTGCCCCGTTCAGCGAAACTGCCGATTTCATCACGTTCGAGGGCACGCATCTCAAGGGTCGAAAAGAAATCACTATATTTCATCAGCAAGCGTTCGATACAGTTGTCAAAGGAACACGCCTGGAGGGTGAGGTGGATTTTGTCCGCTTCGTGAACTCACAACTCGCGCTCATGCTCGTAGTTATCAGGGTAATACTGCCCGGACAAACCGAAACTTCACCGTCACGAGATTCGCTGCCGCTATACGTCGTAACGAAAGGCGACGAAGGTTGGCAGATCGAAGGGTTACTTAATACCCGGAAGTTAACGCTAGAACGTCAATTCTTCTTAGATGACTTTGACTCACTGAGCGCAGAGGCTCAACGTCAAGTGACTGAACTAGTTGTAAGTCTCAAGCAGCGTCATCAAGCAGATCAGTAAGAAATGGCACTAAGTTAAGATACAGCTTTTACCACAACTGGTTCCCACAATGAATGAAGGGTTAAATCTACTGTTCTCAAAGTTGTGATGCAACAGAACCGATAACACTTCAATGGTTCACACAAATCCAGAATCCCCATCAGATTAACATTATGAAAAAACTAGAAGGAAAAATCGCTCTTGTCACAGGCGGTACTAGCGGCATCGGTCTTGTCACTGCAAAGCGTTTTGTTGCTGAAGGAGCCTATGTCTTCATTACAGGTCGTCGCCAAACTGAACTGGATGCTGCTGTGAATGCGATCGGTGAAAACATCACGGGTGTTCAGAGCGATGCCTCCAATCTGGCAGACCTTGATCGCCTGTTCGCCACAATCAAACAAGAACAAGGACATCTTGATGTGATCTTCGCTAATGCTGGCGGTGGAGAACTCGTCCCACTCGGATCGATTACTGAAGAACACTTTGACAAAACGTTCAACACTAACGTTAAAGGTCTGCTGTTTACCGTGCAGAAGGCGCTGCCTCTGTTGCCAGAGGGCGCTTCCATCATTCTGAACGCCTCGACTACTTCTATAAAAGGCACCCCAGCCTTCAGCGTTTACAGCGCGACTAAAGCTGCCGTGCGCTCCTTTGCCCGAAATTGGATACTCGACCTCAAAGAGCGCAAAATCCGGGTTAACGCCATTAGTCCTGGCGTGGTTCCTACTCCTGGTTACAATCTTTTGGGACTGAGCGATAAGCAGGTGCAAGAATTCATGGACAGTCAAGCCAGCACCATCCCACTTGGAAGAGTAGGCACGCCCGATGAGATTGCCAAAGCCGTTGTCTTTCTTGCTTCAGATGACAGTAGCTTTGTGAACGGCATTGAGTTGTTTGTCGATGGCGGTATGGCACAGATTTGAAGTCCAAAAGGAGTTAAAGATGAAGTTTATCTTTGTTAATGTAATCCCATGACGACATATCGCACAGTTTTGATCGATGCTTTAAATATCTTCTACCGTGAAGCTGGTTCTCGTAATAATCCGACGATTTTGCTATTGCACGGCTTCCCAACGTCGTCTCACATGTTCCGCAATCTCATACCAGCACTTGCTGATAAATTCCATCTCGTTGCACCTGACTACCCTGGCTACGGCAACAGTTCGATGCCAACTGTAAATGAATTTGATTACACCTTTGATCGCTTGGCACAGATTGTGGAAAAATTCATTGCTGCGATCGCTCTAAAAAAGTATAGCCTTTATGTGATGGATTATGGCGCACCGATAGGCTATCGGATTGCCGCTAAATATCCAGAGCGCGTGCAATCTCTGATTGTTCAAAATGGCAATGCTTACGAAGAAGGTCTGCGCGAATTTTGGGAACCAATTAAAGCATACTGGCAAGAGCGATCACCTGAGAATGCTGAAAAGCTCAAATATCTTGTCACCCTGGAAGCGACGAAGTGGCAATATACCAACGGTGTTCGCAATCTAGAAGCGATCAACTCCGATACCTGGACTATCGATCAACATTTCCTCGATCGCCCTGGCAACGGTGAGATTCAACTAGCACTGCTGTATAGCTATGGTACTAATCCACCATTATATCCGCAATGGCAGGAGTATTTTCGCAAATATCAGCCACCAACCCTGATTGTTTGGGGTAAGAATGACTACATCTTTCCTGCTGACGGTGCTTATCCCTACCAGCGTGACTTGAAAGACGTTGAGTTCCATCTACTTGATACCGGACATTTTGCCCTGGAAGAGGATGGGGATGTGATCGCAAACTATATCGATCAATTTCTCACATCACGACTGCAACCCATCTCTGTCTAACTAAACGGCGAAACTGAGCCGTCCATGCAAAACTGCGCTCTACTACCCAACGATGTGGTAGCAACACGAATCCTTTTCTAGCTTCTAGCAGTTGTTCATAACACGCTCTAGCGAATCCAAACCCACGAACAAAAACCTACTAAGCTGTTACGCAAATAAGATTGCACATTAACTGGTGAGGTTGTTCTTTGTCAATTGTCCTTTGTCCTTAATAAACACTAATGACTAATGACTAATCACGGTCTACATGGAAAATAGTGCAATATGTAGGCGCGTTAGCTTAACAGCTTAATTGTCTGCTATTGCAATTCTTCTATCCATCGCAACGAGATATGAGGAGATCAACATGACAACGAGCAATTTCGATTTTACTGCCCGCGAAGCACTACGTCTGCTCGGCCCCGATCCCGAAAACTGGGTGCCCGATCGCCCTGGCATCGATCACAATGTTACTATAGTAGGTGGTAGTGGCAGTGGTAGTACCTTTGCATTTGCGCTACGGCGTGCTGGGATCGGTCGCGTGACGGCGATCGATGCAGCCGATGATGAGGCTCATGCAGGTGTGTGGCTGACGCGAGCGCGGATGGAAAAGCTCCGCACGCCGAAAAATGTGCCTGGCCCGGAACTAGGCATCCCAGAATTATCCTTTCAAGCCTGGTATGAAGCGCGGCACGGTGCGGAAGCTTACGCGGCGATTGATCGCATTGAGCGAGTGACATGGGCTGAGTATCTCAGTTGGTATCGGCACTTCCTCGGTATCCAGGTTCGTTACCGGACAAAGTTGGTGCGGATTGAGCCAGCTACAGGTTTCTTCCGCCTACACCTTGAGGTAAACGATGTCCCGCAGGTAGAGACTACGCGCAAAATTATTTTTGCCAATGGTGTGGCTGGCACTGGTGGTCCATACATACCTCCAGTACTGGCTGACTTACCACACACGCTGTACGCACATACCGCCGATGCCATCGATTTTGAAGCACTGCGCGGTAAGACTGTGGCAGTGCTGGGTGCGGCGGCTTCAGCTTTCGATGCAGCAGGAGTGGCGCTGGAATCGGGAGCGAAGGCAGTACACCTGTTTTCACGGCGATCGGCGATCGCATCTCTACCACTACTTCGGATACGGGAATACCCTGGTGCTTACTGCAACTATCCCCAACTACCCGATGCAGCCCGATGGTTCCAAGCTTGGCGCTTTCGTCAAGCAGGCTCCACGCCATCACGGAACGCGATTGAGCGAGCGATCGCCTTCCCGAACTTTCACATACACCTATCTGCACAGGTGAAATCGGCACGGGAAATGGGCGATCGCATTGTCACCCAGGTGAATGATGAGGTTTTCGAGTTTGATTTTGCGATCGCTGGCACTGGTTACTTCGTTGATCCAACAAAGCGTCCCGAACTAGCCGACTTTTCTCAGTACATTGCCCTCTGGCGCGATCGCTACGAGCCACCAGAAAACCTGCGCGACGACTATTTGGGAACGCACCCTTACTTCGGTAACGCCCGCGAATACCTAGAAAAAGTACCTGGCACTGCCCCTTACCTAAAAGACATTCACGTATTTAATCCTGCTGGTTTTGTCAGCTTTGGCTTGCCAATTGGTGACATATTTAGCATTCGCCGCGACATACCTGCAATAGTATCATGCATCAGTCACGACTTGTTCTTTGAAGACTGGGCGCATCATGAGGCACGGATCACAGGCGATATCGCCCCCGATTTTGAGAACTCGCTCTATGCTGCTGCGGTGTGGAAACAACCGATCGAGGCAGCGACCCGCTAGGTCAACAACCTTTTCACCAGTAACAAATAATTCCGGCTGGGAAACGAATGTCAGTAGAAAGTGATTGCCATTCCACAATCACTGCTGAATCAAATATCACTGTTAAATCAATTTACTTAACAGTGTCATTTCAACAGATTGTTTACTACTTATCAAAGGAAAATGTCATGGTTGCTCAAATAAACTCGTTAGCAGCAAAAATTTTGGAAGTTGCACACGATCCACGCCTTTCCAGTGGGGTGAAGGAATTTTTAAAAATGCTGAATTCAGGAGGTGTACCACTGGAGACACTCACTGCAATCGAAGCACGTCAAGTACTCGCGGATGCACAGGCTTCTGTTCCAGTAGACCTTTCAGGCATTGAAGAGTCTGAGAAGAAAATTATCGCTGACGGTTATTCGATTACGCTCAATATCGTGCGACCGGAAGGCGTTAAAGGCACATTGCCTGTTTTCATCTTTATTCATGGTGGTGGTTGGGTGTTGGGTGATTATCCAACACACAAGCGCATGGTTCGCGATCTGGTTGTGCTTTCAGGGTTTGCAGGAGTCTTTGTCAACTACACGCGCACGCCAGATGCTCAGTACCCACAGGCGATCAATGAGATTTATGCTGCAACCAAATGGGTTGCCGAGCATGGTCAGGAAATTGGGGTGGATGGCAAGAATCTGGCAGTGGTCGGCAACAGTGTCGGCGGAAATATGACAGCAGTCACTGCTTTGAAGGCGAAAGAAAACGGAGGACCACACATCAAGTTACATATCATGATGTGGCCGATTGTCGATGCTGATTTTGAAACGAATTCTTATCATCAATTCGGCGACAAACGGTACCTAACTGTACCCACGATGAAGTGGATGTATGACCTGTACATTCCTGACCCAGAAAAGCGCAAAGACATTTACGCATCTCCCTTACAAGCGACGGTTGAGCAACTCAAAGGCTTGCCTCCAGCATTAATTGTGGTTGCAGAGAGCGATATTTTGCATGACGAAGGCACAGCCTACGGACGCAAGCTCGATGAAGCTGGGGTAGAGGTGACAACGGTGCAGTACAACGGCATGATTCATGATTTTGGACTGCTCAATGGTTTAGCCGAGCTGCCAGAAGTCCGCTCTCTGTTTGTTCAAGCTGCTGCCCAATTGAAGAAACATCTGCAATAGGATGCGATCGATGTTTTTGAGGAAAGGAAAAGACGCTCTTCCATCGCTTTGCTGCTTACCGAGTTAGCGTAGGGGAAAAGGGTAAAGCGGAATGGCACTAAGTTAAGACACAGCCCTTGCCGTGACTGGTTCCTAGCCTGGAGGCTGAGAACTAATTCTAAAAGTCTCCGCCTCCGAAGGGTTGATGAGAAGCAGAGCCTCTTGAAATACATTCCCAGCCTACAGGCTGGGAACGAGGTGAAACAAGACTTTCGGCTTATTTTAGTGCCATTTGATCGTAATACAAACTACTCTCAAGTAATTACCTGCTATGAACAGCCACACACCGAGCGTTAGGGACATTATCGGATCATCACCGTTGATTGCGATTGAAAAGGAAGCACCGCCCAAGCTGATTGTCGATCCACCGCTTCCCGAACCGCTAGCACAGGGACGCGTCTTCATCCAGTACCGGACGGAGAATTTGCGCGTGTTGCCGGTGTTCGGCAAAGGTGCCCTCGAAGTATCGCCGCGCATCGGTCATATCCACATTACCGTTGATAACGCGCCGTGGCACTTTGTAGATTCCAGTGGGGAAACGATCATCCTGGTCGGGCTAGAACCTGGCGTACATAAAGTGCTGATCGAACTAGCTGACCCCACGCACAAAGTAATCACTAGCGAAACTGTAGAGTTCACGCTGCCCGATCCTAAGAAATCATCATGAAAAAACTATTGGTTTATCGCATTAATTTTGCGGGGCTACTAGATCCCCGACTTCCTGAAGAAGTCGGGGATCTGAACACCACTAAGCTCTCAAAACTTTTGCGATAGACCATTAGACGAAAAAATCGCAGTTGTGACGGGGGCATCTAAAGGAATTGGTGCTTCAATTGCCAAACATCTGGCAGCCGAAGGTGCAGCCGTAGTTGTCAATTACGCCTTTAGTAAAGAAGCAGCCGATCGCCGTTTTACACTACCATACTATGAATAACCCCAAAAATCCTCGACTACCCCTGCCGCCTTTTGATAATGAATCCGCCATCCAAAAAGTCCGAATTGCAGAGGATGCTTGGAACACACGTAACCCTGAACTAGTATCACTCGCTTACACATCGGATAGCATTTGGCGCAACCGCTCAGAATTTTTATCTGGTCGTGAGGCGATCGCACAATTCTTGACACGTAAATGGCTTAAAGAATTGGACTACCGTCTGATCAAAGAGCTTTGGGCTTTTCAAGACAACCGCATTGCTGTCCGATTTGCTTACGAATGGCATGATGATTCCGGCAACTGGTTTCGCTCTTACGGCAATGAGAATTGGGAGTTTGACGAACATGGATTCATGCGATGGCGTATTGCCAGCATCAACGACCTGCCAATTTCAAAGAGCGAACGCAAATACCACTGGATATTAGGTCGTCGTCCTGACGATCATCCAGGATTGTCAGACCTCAATCTTTGAAAAGCCCAACGACCATATCATCCAGTTTTTATCCTACAAGAAGTCCACTGCTATGAATGCAAACAACGGCATCATTAGCCAGCTCAGTCAATATTCAGTCCCTGTAACCATTGATCGATTAGAAGCCGTCCTTGAAGTAAAAGGCATCACCATTTTTGCCCGCATCGACCAACAGGCTGAAGCCGAAAAAGTCGGACTAAGCCTGTGTCCTACACAGTTGTTGCTGTTTGGCAACCCGAAAGCCGGAACTTCCCTCATGGTGGCAGAACCAACGATCGCCCTGGATTTACCCCTGAAAGTACTGGCATGGGAAGCGACTGACGGCAAGGTGTGGGTGAGTTACAACGATCCTAATTACTTAAAACAGCGATTTTCTCTCTCCGATGAGTTGGTGAAAAATATCGCTATCATTGCACCTTTAATCTATCAAGCACTTAGTTACGCCGATCGCCAATAAGTTGCAGAATTAGCACGCGATCGCACCTTGGCGTTTTTGAAACAGCATTTAGGCAGTGGTGTCAAAGTTTGAAACAGGGCGACCACTGCCAGATCATTCGCCCACCGCGATCGCTCTGGCAACCAAGATATTCTGATTCTGAATCATTGGGAAAACGCTGCATATCGCGGGTGGTTTTTAAGAAAGAGAACGGTGAAAATTAACAAGCAACGAGAAAAAGCATGAACATTAACAAGAATGACACCGCAGTAGTTGTCATCGATCCGCAAAACGATGTCTTGAGCGAAAAAGGGGTTTCCTGGGATTTGGTGGGTGAGAGTGTTAAGGATAACAAGACCATCGAAAACATTGAGCGAATCTTCAAAGCCGCGAAGCAGAATGGATTTGAAGTTTTTATCTCCCCTCACTATTACTACCCCACCGACCATAGTTGGAAATTTGCTGGAAACCTAGAGCAAATGATGCTTGAGGTTAAGGAGTTTGATCGCCGTGGTGCGTTGAGCCTCGATGGATTCCTGGGATCGGGTGCTGACTGGCTTGATCGCTATAAGCCCTTCATTGAGGATGGCTTGACAATTGTGGCCAGTCCTCATAAAGTCTATGGACCGCAAACCAACGATCTCGTTTTGCAACTGCGTAAACGCAAGATCAGCAAAGTTATTCTACTTGGAATGTTGGCAAATCTTTGTGTTGAAGCTCACCTACGCGAATTGCTCGAACAGGGATTTGAGGTTCTTGTTGTCAAGGATGCAACAGCAGCCCCTCGGCATCCGGAATTGGGTGACGGCTACAAGGCAGCACTGATCAACTTTGGCTATATTGCCAATGCAGTCCTTTCTACAGATGAAGTTGTAGCAGCAATCAAGTGATGTCAAACTCATCAATTTTACAAAACTTATGAAAATATCCGCATTACTCCTATGTTCTGTCAGCCAATAAAGTTAAGCCCAACAGAAATAAAACCGAGCGGAGATATTAGAAGCTAACGAGGGCGGTAGCGATGGGATTATCAACGGGGGACATACAGTTTTAGCCTTTGAGCAAGCGAAAAATTACAAATACGATTTAACCCAAGCCAGAGTAAAAGTTACCATCCACATTGGACTGACTGAAGAATCAGCCAAAGACATAGCCCTAGCTTCAAATACTACAACGCCAGTAGATTCTCGCTCCAAAGTTAACGCCAGAGGTGATTACAAATTCATCAAGCAGTATTTAGTCCAGTTAGAGAGAGCAGAAGATAGGAAATTCCGCATCGCCTATTACCAAAATCAAAGCAGCGCTCCTAGAAATGCCCAGTGCAATGTAACCCATTTGCTGAAACTGCTTTACTGCCTCGATAGAAATAAATACAATCCCGACGGCAATAAACGAACTAAACACCCAGCAGGGATGAGTCTTCCAAGTAACATCACAGATGCAGAAAGAGAAAGATTAACCGCTTTACTGCCTCTCTTGACTCATGCTCTGTGGATAGAGCAAAGACTCTACGAAATAATCCAAGACCATATCAGCAACCCCAGAAGGAAGGGTAGCAACGATTTAGCCTCAATAGATATACGTAAAACTACGTTGTTACTTGATAGTAAATACTCCTTTGGGTTTAGTGCGCCAACTGACCTCGCACTACCGATAATTGCATCAAAGGCGGAACTTTTTGCGCCGCTCCGTGGTAGTGTAATCAGGATACATTTTACAAATAAACAATGAAGCGACATTGGGAAGTAGACGAGTTAATTGAG
>NZ_JACJQM010000145.1:0-10999 GCF_014696655.1 Nostoc sp. FACHB-888
CGCCCAATCACTGCCGCCAAATCAACCGTGGGCGGTGTCGTATTGATGCCATAGGCAGCACTGTTTCGCACAGTATTTGCCACCTCTGCACTTGCCACCATCGTTTTGCTGGGAATGCAGGCAATATTAGGGCACGAGCCACCAATCATGTTTAAGCTGCGTTCCACCAGAGCGGTTTTGCGTCCGTCCGCGACTAGTGCAGGTGCCAGGGTTTTACCCGCTTTGCCACCACCGATAATAATGTCGTCGTAGTATTCAGTGTTCACTTCCATCTCCTTTGAGTTTGACGTTACTTCACAGCAGAGCTTGCTGCTTCAACAATCAGGTTAGCAACCTTTCTTGGATGAGAGATAAAGGCCACATGACTTGCTTTGATCTCAATTGTTTTAGCACCGATTCGCTTTGCCATGAATCGCTCGCTCAAGCTCAGGGTTAATTGCCTGGTCTTCTTGAGCCACGAGGTACCATGAGGGAATCGTCTTCCAAGCTGCGCTTTCCACTGATTGGTCAAAGACCGCCTTGGCGGGTGGCTTCTGCGTTGCTGCCATCACCCGCGCCTCGACTATCGATACGTCTTTAGCAAAGACCTCGTGAAACTTTTCACGATCTATGTAGAGAAACCCTGCTGTATCAGCTACAAGTGCTTTGCTGAGTGGAGGAGGAGCATATCTGCTACTTAACTCGCTAATCGTTTCGCCTGGTTCTGGTGCAAAACCAGCGATATAAACCAATGCTTTCACTCGCGGGTTGCCAGCCGCCGCAGCTGTGATCACGTTTCCACCATAGGAGTGTCCGACCACAACAACGGGTCTCCGTTGAGCATCAATCACCCGCTTGGTTGTGGCAATGTCGTCTGGCAAAGAAGTAAGCGAATTTTGCACAGCGGTCACTGTATAGCCATCCTGTTGTAAAAGCGGAATGACATGTTGCCAGGATGTAGCATCGGCATTGGTACCATGAACAAGAACGATCGAAGGTTTAGAGTTGGACGCTTGGGGTAATTTCTTAAAAATGGCTGATGCTGGATGCATCGACACCATAACGACAACACTAAATGCGAGTAGTAACAGCAAAAATCTTTGAACTTTTTTCCATGTAAAAATCATCCTTGTTGTCACCTCTATATTCCTGCTGGACAGATAAGGGCAAAATGAGTCATAAGTCAAGCAAAAAGATATAAACTGGCAAGCGATCGCATATAATTAATACCTTTGTCACCTTTTACCTCACATTTGTTGAAGTTGACAGCTGGTTGTGGATATGCCAGTTTACCGCCCATACAAAAGCCCACACTGCCGACCCTGCCTGTGCCCAGGAACATAAAGCAGCTGGGGCACGATCCTGCTCTCCTTAGTGCAACGTTTCATTAAGGGGGTCGGAAATCAAAATTTGACAACTCCTAGAAATGAGCTATTTTTAAAACGAATTCCGAACCCTCTTTTATGAAGATGTTTACTTAGTGCGTCCAATTGTTGTCAAGCCAGTGGCTAAACCTTGCATTGATTAGGCAGAGATGGGTTGCAGCCGTGATGTGATAAATTGACTGATATAGTTTGCGATCGCATCTCCGTCTTCTTCCAGCGCAAAGTGCCCAGTATCGAGTAAATGGAACTCAATGTCTTTCAGGTCACGCTGGTAGGGATAAGCGCCCTCGGCGGGGAAGATGTCGTCGTTCTTACCCCAAACAATTAGGGTGGGAGGTTGATGTTTGCGGAAATACTCCTGCCATTGCGGATAGAGCTGTGGATTAGTTCTATAGTCATAAAATAGTGCCATTTGAATCTCAGCATTTCCAGGGCGATCGAGGAAGAGTTGATCCATGTTCCAGGTATCAGGGCTGATCGCTACAAGATTGCGAGCGCCATTGGTGTATTGCCACTTCGTTCCTTCCAGGGTGAGAAAGTCTCTAAGCTTTTTAGCATTCTCAGAAGAAGGATCTTGCCAATATGTCTTCATGGGTTCGGTAAACTCCCGCAGCCCCTCTTCGTAAGCATTCCCGTTTTGCACAATCAGGGCTTGCACTTGCTCTGGATATTTAGTTGCAATCCGATAGCCAACAGGCGCACCATAATCCATTACGTAAAGACTGTATTTTTTGAGATCGAGCGCAGTAATAAATTTCTCCACAATCTGTGCCAGGTGATCAAACGTGTAGTCAAACTCATCCACGGTTGGCATTGAACTGTTACCAAAACCGGGATAATCGGGAGCAACGAGATGGAAGCGATCGGCAAGCGCAGGTATCAGATTACGAAACATGTGAGATGAGGTCGGGAAGCCGTGCAACAGCAAAATTGTTGGATTTTCGCGGGAGCCAGCTTCTCGATAAAAGATATCTAAACCATCGATCGTGATCGTGCGGAATGTAGTCATAAGATTAATCCTTATCGGTTTTAGGCTCTTATTTTGGCAAAGGTATTGGTTTGTGTAGGATTTTGATCCCTCTGTTATTAACTATTAAGTTTGGCAGCACCGAAAGTAGCGTTGAATGCATAACACCAAATAACAACAGACTGATAATTTGCTAAATCTAGCCAGGATGGGATGGGGTAACGTTGCTTTCCAGTAAAGTTTTGTAAGCGGTCAAGCAAGAAAAGCTCTTGCTCTTTAATCGGAAAATCTGGGGGAGTCGTAGAACCAATAACATCTTCAAGGCGATGGAGAACCACTCGTAAGTCAGGGCCAAGATGAGAAGTTTTAAAGTCTGGTTGCAACTCGACAAATCGTTGCTCGGACTCTATTACAATCTGAACTGTTCCTTCGGTAGGATGTTCGCCAGAAACAAAAGTGCCAGATAAGTTCATAGTTGAGAATTCTCCAGTTATCTTAATGAATTTCAGATTTCATAACGGCAATCAAGACTAGTTCAACTGCTGCATTTAAGGGCAATTCTGAATGTCCAAAAGCTGTACGAGCATGACTAGCCTTATCGGTCATAATCTCTGCGAATAAATCAGATGCTCCGTTCAGAACAGCAGCCTGCTGAGTCCAGCCTGGTGCGCTATTTACGTGACCGTCCACACGAGCGATCGCTTGTAAGTATTCGAGTGAGCCAAGAGCAGTTTTTAACAGCAGCCTGCTGAGTCCAGCCTGGTGCGCTATTTACGTGACCGTCCACACGAGCGATCGCTTGTAAGTATTTGAGTGAGCCAAGAGCAGCTTTTAATTGTGTCGGGGAGCCAGGGCAATCGTTTTTTGGATATCTGCATCCGTGACAGGGGGTGCAGTTGGATCATCAGCTGGAGTGCCAATTTCCATAAAAAACTGCTTAATTTCCTTTAAGAAAGTCCAGCAGTAAAGGATTCACTTGTTCGGCATGAGTCCAATTGATAGCATGAGGGCCACCAGATATCACCACGAGACGGCTATCTTTAATTAGCTGCGGCAGTCTCTTTGCGGTAGAGTCAAATGGCAGGATGCGATCGCCATCTCCATGAATAATTAGAGTTGGCACGTCGATGCGTGGCAGATCGTCACGAAAATCGGTTAACCACGACGGTACACAGTCCAGAGTCCCCTTAGCAGAAGCTCCTGCTGCAACATTCCAACTCATTTGGATGGCTTCTTCGCTAATACGATCGCCCAGAAGCACATCCACGTTGTAGAAGTCTTTAAAAAATGCGGACAGATACGCTGGGCGATCTTCTACAATACTCTTCATAATTCCGTCGAAGACGCTGCGATCGACCCCTTCGGGATTGTCGTCTGTCTTCAGCAGAAAGGGTGGCACCGGAGCCATTAGCACGGCTTTACTAACGCGCTCCGAACCGTATTTGCCAAGATAGCGTGTCACTTCGCCAGTCCCCATTGAGAAACCGACCAGCACAACATCGCGCAGGTCAAGTTTTGCGATCAGCGTGTTGAGATCCTCGGCGAAGGTGTCGTAGTCGTAGCCAAAGGACGGCTGGCTAGAATTTCCGAAGCCTCTGCGATCGTAAGTGATGACCCGATAGCCCTTGTCCAGCAAAACCGCCACTTGTTTTTCCCAGGAATGACCGCTTAGAGGAAACCCGTGGATTAGCACAATGGGCTGACCTGCTCCGAAATCTTCGTAATAAATATCGATGTTTCCAGAGTTTTCTTTACCGACAGTAACGTAAGGCATTAGAGTCTCCTTTTTTGTGAATCGATTTGTTGTCTTATGCGAAAAGTAAAGCTCTAAGCGGACTCAGAATTTCGTGCATCATGTTGTGCATAGAAAATTTCTTGATGTATGTTTTCTTTCCAGATGGGTTGCACAGTATAGTTTTTATGCAGAAGGACGGCAGGTCATGACCCCTTCCCTCTGAGCGTTGGCATTGGAATCACCCCCCATCGGTCGAACTGTGATTGTGGGTTCATAGGTAGGGTAACAACGCACCAAGACAGTATCTTCGGATCGGGTCACGTGGAGCACATAAACAGGTCTGCCTCCCAAAACAGCACGGACAAGGCTGGGGGGTGTGAGGGCAGTTGCAATAAGTTTTGACTGATTCAGAGCTTGTATATCTGGCGTTTTAGATAGAACAGGTTTTGCTTGAAAAGATTGCAAACCCAGGACTAATGCTATAAGAATGGCTATTGCAACAGACACTTTAACGGATAGTTTGAACATGATTTAGTAGTTTAGTTTGGCTTTGCGAAATAGGGAAAATGGATTCGCAATCTGTTGGGCTTTGCAACTTGCTGTCCTTGAGGCGACATATCGTATCCATGCTGTCAGAAGCCTTTCCCTTGTCTACCCACGAGCGAGTTAGTTTGCGATGGCTGAAGGTAGTTGCTGTGAAACGCAACCTGCGCCTTTAATTAAATCGGCTGCTTTTTCACCAATCATAATGGTAGGCGCGTTTGTATTTCCTGTGGTGATTGTTGGCATGATGGAAGCATCTACGACACGCAACCCCTCAATTCCATGTACCCGGAGTTCAGGATCTACCACCGCCATTGAGTCAATGCCCATTTTGCAAGTGCCGACCGGATGATACACCGTATCACAAGCTTCTCGAACGTAAGCAACGAGTGCTGGATCACTCTGCTTATCGGCACCGGGAGCGATTTCTTCACCGCGAAACTCATCAAAGGCACTTGCACCGAACAAGTTACGGAGTAATTTAATCCCTGCTACTAGCTTTTGCACATCAGCTTCACTTTGGAGAAAGTTCATTTGAATCACCGGTGCGTCTTTGGGGTCGGGGGAACGCAAACTGACACTGCCAATGTTTTGGGGATGAGGCAAACAGACGAAACTTGTGAATCCTGAACCTGAGTGGGTGTAACTAGGCGGTACCAACACAACGGGACCGAAGAGAAACTGTAAATCTGGCGCAGCATCCAGATTACCCTCGGTATGCAAAAACAAGCCCGCTTCAGCGATACTACTGCTGCTTGCCGTGTGTAAATCCTGAGTTGCCTCGTGTGCCACGGACACGACAGGGTGATCTTGGAGGTTTTGACCAACACCCGGCAAATCAGCCACTACTGGAATTCCCAAGGCTTGCAGGTGTTCTGCATCACCAATACCGGAAAGCATCAGCAGCTTGGGCGAATCGAACGCACCAGCACTTAAAATCACTTCGGAGTTGACCCTAACCTGGTGCAGTGTGCCCTCATGCAGGTATTCCACCCCAACCGTGTGAGTGCCTTCAAACAACAAGCGAGTGACCAATGCTCCTGTCGTTAACGTCAAATTGGGACGCTGGAAAATGGGTAGCAGAAAGGCCGCGGCAGTACTATGGCGCTTACCATCCTTAATGGTCAACTGATAGAGTCCTGCTCCTTCCTGCCGCTTTCCATTAACATCAGGATTGTGGTCATATCCTAGCGCCACTGCTGCGTCTACAAAGCGTTGGGATACCACAGCAGGTGCAATGTGATCGGTAACACTTAACTCTCCATCAATCCCGTGGTATTTGGACGCGCCTCGCTGTTGGTGTTCTGATTTCTTGAAGTAGGGCAAAACATCTTGGTAACTCCAGCCGGGATTTCCCAATGACTGCCAGTGGTCATAATCGTGAGGATTACCTCGCAAATAAATCATGAAATTAATTGAACTGCTGCCCCCCAGAACTTTGCCACGGGGACAAAAGATTTTACGGTTATTCAGGTAGGGTTCTGGTTCAGAGAAATATGCCCAGTCCACCTCAGAACCTAGTAGGCTGAGGCATTGCGCCGGGGTGTGAATCTCCGGTTTCGTATCAGGGGTACCCGCTTCGAGTAATAACACAGTTGTTTCGCTGTCTTCTGTCAGGCGGTTGGCAACAACACAACCTGCCGAACCTGCACCAATTACAATATAGTCATATTGAGTCATAAAATTCTCTTCATCTGTTGCCTGGAATGGATTTGCTATGTTCTCGTAGCACCGGAGGGTAGGGTTCCAGGCGGGCCAAGGGTTTCATCGCCCATCTCGGCGGAAATGCGTGCAAGCAGCGCCATATCCAGTGTTTCTGTCTCATTCCGCATCCCCATTTCTGTAATCAGCCGAGCAGGCCCACTTGGTGCGTTAATGACTAACCCGTGTGCTGGCTGATCGCTGAACACGGCGACCATGTGTGGTGTGCCAATAGGAATCAAGATATTGTCACCAGCACTCAGTACGACCTTGTTCTCATCAGCAAAGACCGTGAACTCCCCAGACAGCACGTATAGTTGTTGGGAATAACGCGTGTGGCGATGAAGGGGTGTCTGTGAGCCAGGAAGCGAATATTCTTCGATCAGATCATACTGACCTGCGGTAGTTGTGTGATCGGTAATGATACTGAGACGAGAACCAAACAACCAGAGTGATTGTGACATAAGATTGCTACTTTCTCCTTTTGGATAGGTATAAAGTTGAGATTTAATAGCCGTCAGAGTGGTCAATTGCTCCGCGTCATCGCCTGCTTTGTAGTTCCAGCTCTGTCATCTCTGCTTCAAATATTTCTCGAACCAGTTCAACGCAACTGTACTTGCTATCTCAAAGCCTTCACCTTGGAAACCGTCAAAGTGTCCGCCCTTCAAGATTGTCAGAGACTTAGGCTCCATCGCACGCGCATGGACATCGGCGGTTATGTCGGCAGGTGAAAGAAAGTCCTTCTCACCCGTAATCAGGCATAACGGGGTAGGAAAGATTGCTTCGAGGTGAGGAATCGGCTCGTAATAGAGGCAGTGTTCAATCGATTCAAAGGAGATTCGATTCTCCCATCTTCCTTCGCTGGCGCTTTTGTTCGATTCAACCCAAGTTAATGCGTCAGGTGTTGCAAGGAAACTGGGTTCACCAGGCAAAGCAACCAAAGGGAGGTAACTTACTTCTCCAGTTTGATACCGTTTTATCCGGTCTTGTAAAACCATCTTTGTGAGTTCTTCCAGTTGGAGTGGGGAGGCCACACGGCGGGAGATGAGAAATGCATTCACCGCAGGCATCTGTGCTACGATCGCTTTCACTCGCGGATCGAATGCAGCCAGATGCAGCGCGTGACCGCCGCTATAAGAAAAGCCCCACAGACCTATGCGCTCAGGATCAACTTCGCTTTGCAGTTGAGTCCAGGTAATAGCATTACGAAAGTCTTCATGCTGCTCTGTAGGAAGCATTTGTCCGCGAGGTTCTCCCTCACTAGCACCAAGGTAGCGATAATCGAACAGCGAAACGACAAACCCAGCTTGAGCGAATTTCTCGGCAAACTGCGGTAATCCCATTTCTTTGGTCAAGCCAATTCCATGAGCCATTACAATGGCTGGACAGCGCTCACCGGATGCGACTTGATCCGGAGTGTAAAAGGTGACGGAACACTTTAGACCCTTACTTTCAAAACTGGTTCTTCTTTGCATAACTGCTTACCCTCTCTTTTTTAAACGCAAAGAACATTAATGTCTTGCTGTGACAATAGCTGCCATCAACCGCTCAATGTTCCAGCGATTGCTATATCGAATTCCATTAATAAACAAAGCTGGGGCAGCCGTTACTCCACTGTGTAATCCACTTTGTATATCTTGATTAATACGCGCTATATGTACTTGAGAGGATATATCTTGCAGAAATTGGGGAATATTGAGTCCTAGATTATTGGCATACTCTACAAGATCGCCGTTTCCTAACGCTTGTTGATAGGTGAACAAAATGTCGTGCATTTGCCAAAACTGACCTTGGCTGGCTGCCGCTTGAGCTGCTTCAGCTGCACGTTGAGCATAAGGATGTATTTGCGGCTGTGGAAAGTGGCGAAATACAAAACACAAGTCATTAGCCTGTTGCTGGATTGCTTTAATTAATTGGTGAGTTTCGCCACAAGTGGGACACTGGTAGTCACCATATTGGACGAGTGTCACTGAAGTACTCACTAATCCCTGAATATGATCTTGTTCTGAAATCGGCACAAGCAACCGATTATAATCGCCGAGACTCATGAAAGCACCTCTAAGGAAAGGAGTGCAGCAGGTAAAGACAGATGATTGCTATGAATGAAACTTTTTTCACAATTGTGTAAACCGATGTCGCTCTGTTATCTGTTGCATAAACTCAATTTAGAGGGTTGACTCGATTTTGTCGCTGAGAAAAACTTCAGTTGATCATCTGATAAATTTGACAGCTGATAAACTGACAAATTTGACAGGTATGACGCTACAAGCTAACAATACCCCGCCTTAATGCAACGATCACAGCCTGAGTGCGATCCTCCACACCCAGCTTACTTAAAATATGATTGATATGAAAACTGACAGTGCGTTCAGTAATATATAGAGCTTTGCTAATGGCTTGGGTACTCTTGCCCGTTGTAATGAGTTGAAGCACCTCTAATTCGCGATCGCTTAATTCTGGACTTGCCATGCGTTCTAAAAGTTTGGCACCGACGCGGGGTGGAATGTGCTTGTGTCCTTTGTGAACGGCGCGAATCGCGGATAGCAATTCTTCTGGTTCGGCATCCTTGAGTAAATACCCTTTAGCTCCTGCCCGCAATCCCTGATAAATGTCTTCATCGCCCTCGTAAGTTGTCAATACGATAATCCGAGCAGCAGGAAACTCGGTGCAGATGGCAGTAATCGCAGCGACTCCATCCATTTGGGGCATTCGCAAGTCCATCAAAGTTGCATCTGGCTGTTTTTGACGAAAGACAGCGAGTGCCTCCTGACCATTCCCAGCTTGTCCAACAACTTGGATATCTGGCGCTTCTTCCAGCATTGCAACCAAACCCTGACGTACAACGGGATGATCGTCTACAACCAGAACACGAATGGCATTAGGTTGACTCATGATGGTTTTCCTGCTGATTCACGGACACTGCAATTTCTGTTCCTTGTCCGGGGGCACTGTGGATCTGGATCTGTGCTCCAATGAGTTCGGCACGTTCTGCCATGCCTAATAAACCAAAGCCATTGTGACTAGCAGAACGATCAATTGCAAATCCCTGTCCATCGTCCTTGATTCGTAATATGCACTGCGTGGACTGATAGATTAGTTCAACACGAATTTCAGTTGCTTGTGCATATTTGAGTGCATTCGTCAATGCTTCCTGTCCAATCCTTAACAGATTATTTTCCACCTCAGAGGCTAGCGGATAGGGGATGCCGATAGCTTCACACATAATTTTTATACCAGTAGATGATTCTAGCTGACTTGTCAGATGTTTGAAAGCGCTGAGTAAATCACTATTTTCTAACAAGTAGGGACGGCGTAGCGCCTCTACAGAGCGGCGTGCCTCTGAGAGTCCAGTTTGGGCTAAGTTCTGGACTTGGGCTAGGTGAGCCTGAGCTTTTTCTGGGTCTACTGTTATCTTGTTCGCAGCAGTTCTGGCGTGAATGATAACACCCGTGAATGACTGCGCTAGTGTATCGTGAATTTCTCGCGCCATGCGATTGCGTTCTTCCAGAATTGAGGCTTCTTCGGCGCGTTTGCGGTCGCTAATGTCGAGAATCACACCTAACATTCGCACAGGCTGTCCGGCTGCGTTATAAATGCCTCGACCTCTGCCAACTAACCAGTGAATATTACCATTCGGGTAGATCACTCGATATTCCGCTTCAAAATCGGTATGAGATGCTAGAGCTGCTGTAACAGCTTGCTCGACCCGATGAATATCTTCTGGATGAACCCGTTCGCGCCATGCCTGATAGCTACTCTCAACTTCACCGGGTACTAACCCCAGCAATCGAGCGTGGTTATCGTTCCAATGTGTTGTATTCTCAACGATATTCCAGTTCCAACTGCCAATATGGGTGAAATCCATCGTCAGCCTGCGTTGCTCTTCACTTTGGCGCAGGGCGTTTTCAACTCGTTGACGCTCTTTAATCTCCTGAGAAAGCAGCAAAGTTCGCTCAGTTACTTGTTGCTCCAACGTTTGGTGGTAATCGGCTAGCAGTTTCTCTGCTTGTTTCCGGTCTGTAATGTCTTGAAAGGCTGCGATCGCATAAGCTACATTACCCTGTTCGTCAAAGATAGGAGTTCCCCACACCTCAACTGGAACTATTGCATTGTTTTGGTGAATTTCCAGATCGTCAACTGTGGTGCATTCACCGCTCAATGCCCGAATAACTGGTAGTTTCTCAATTGGATAGTTTTGATCTGTTCCCGCCAAATAAAATTGATAAATCTCTGGGATTTGCTCCGGTGTCACAGAAGGATCAATCCCTTTACCCATTAGCTGAATTCCCCGTTGATTGACGTAGTAAACGCGACCAGCCGCATCCAATACTCCAATTCCTACCGGGACAGCTTCTAGAAACTGTTTCATTCTACTTTCGCTCTTCTGTAGGTTTGAGTAGAGCCTGGCATTTTCAATGGCGATCGCCGCCTGAGATGATAACAGATTCAAGACCTGCGATCTCTGTGGTGTAAAAGCTCCAGCCGCCAACTTGTTTTCTAAATACAACACGCCCACTAGTTTACCTTGATTGAGCAGAGGCAAGGATAAGATTGATTTAATTTGATTGTGTTGAATATATGGCTCATGAATAAAATTACCTTCACGAGTAGCATCATTTAAAATGACACATTCATGAGTACGAATCACATAATTAATAATTGATTCAGGTAGATGATTTGCAGTTGGGA
>NZ_JACJQM010000146.1:0-10935 GCF_014696655.1 Nostoc sp. FACHB-888
CACAGCCTGCGAGCAGCGGGAGCTGTGCGAAGACAACGCAATCGCTAGCTTGGGGTGGTGGAAGGCTATGGTCAAGATTTACAGTAGTTATACAGAGGTATGAATAGATACTATTTTATAAACTAAATGCTGGTAAATCAAGCATTGGTTATTATATACTCTGCTAAGTGAATAACTCGGTAGAGTATTTTTGTGAGAATGCGTCTACTGTGAGCGATCATCTCACGCTTAAGCGCTTGGGCTATCGCGCTCTCCCTTGCCAAAAGCGACAACCGCCCCGCAAGCAGCCTATGATTGCAAGCGAAGGATTATGCGCTCTTATGGGCAAATGGAAACTATTGGTTCCCAAAATAATCGATTTAAGTTCCGCCCTACAGAGGAGCATAAGGTTTTATTTAAGAAATCGCTTGAGCTGTAATGCTTTTAACCAATGCCTTGATTTTGGCTTTAGGCAATGATGCAACTGTATTGCAACAAATTAGCTGGGGTGGTTCTGTGCTGTCATTCATACCAGATATGGTATGTAAACTTGTAGATTATGGCGAGACTATATCTGGCAAACAAGCACTTTGGATTTTTTTAGAATATGTGCGTTCGCAAATGGGCATTGATAAACAGCAACAAATCGACAGGCTACGTCCCTTAATTGATTTATGATTAATGTTTAAGAGAGTTAAATTGCCCATTGTTGATGCTAAGAGCTAAGTAGGGTTATTTACAAACCACATTCTCCAAGTCTTAATGCAAGAGAAGATACCCATTTAATGAAGGAACCCCATATTATTATCCTTTGTGCAGCTATATCATTTGTCCATCTACCACCACCCAATTTTGCTAGTGGTAAATGTCCTAAAGGTGCATTTTCAGAGAAGTTTATATTTTTATATTCTTGCCACGCTCCGTGATTTCCTCTCCAACCCACACGTTTACCAAATTCCAGCCATTTTTCATCATCAGCATTCGGTTTTGCTCCCATACTTTCCCAAATTCGCTTTTGTACGCTAAAGCCAAACCTTCCATTACTGTAGTTTACCCACAGTTGATCTATAGTTTGTAAATCAGTACAAGGAAAATTCTTGATGGATTCTGCATCAAGCCAACCTTCTTCTTCTCTTTTTGCTGCTCTTACCATAAGCTTCAGTGTTTCTTCGTCAGCCTCACCTAAACTGCCATTGGCCAATAAATCTCGCAGATGCGTATAGTCTATTCCCTGCTCGGAACTGAGATTATCTTGGACATTTATTAATTCTCCATAAGTTGCTTCACCCCACAACTCGTATATTGGTTGGTAGCCAAGTTCTTTTTGTGAAATTGCTAAACTAGCGAAATACTCTTGAAATGCAGGATGGAAAAATCCATATACACCCTGTCTATAATTTTCCCCATCGACACCTACTTTATTCAACAATCCTAACCGTAACGCCAACTCAAAAAGAGAATCTGGATTATCCGGCTCACCTAAATGCTTGCATACAAATTGCTGGCTTAACCGAAACTTTGTTACTTCCTGCTCAAACGCATCTTGCGCTAATTCAACTAATGCTGCGTTCAACTGTCTGCGTTCCTCTGCTGTGGTTGCAAACACATCCTTCTTCCATTCATAAAAATCTGCCACAAACTGCTCGTACAACCCTGCTTTTGTTTTTGGTAAATCCCCCCCACTTAAATACCAGTTGGAACATAACAGCGTCAGTCGTAATGGGTTTTTTACTAAATCTCGAATTCGTTCATTCCCCGATTCTCTTAATGCTGCACATAATTTTTGCCCTGTCTGGGTTTTTACTGAAGCTAGAGGGCTAAACCAATTGTTGATAAACTGCTCTACCTGCTGGGGGTAGGAAAACTCTACGATGCGATAATTATCAAAGGAATCTAAGGAGTTACTACTACTATCCCAAAGATTTAACCGACAGGAAAGGACAATCCGGGACTGTTGTAGTAAAGTTTCTGTGCGAAATTGCCGCTCAATCTCTCCTAATGGGTTACTCACTATCCCTTGCATTTCATCCACCCCATCTAGGAACAGCCACACTAATCCCTGGTTAAACTGAGCCACAAAATCATCTTTAATTTGGGTTGATGCTTGAGCTTGTCCACATCTTCGAGCAGATGCTTGCAACCATACTTCTAATAAATATGATTTCAGGTCACGCGATCGTAAATCAGCCAGAGACACCCAAATCACAATCGACTGCTCTATTTCCTGTGATACCCATTGAGCAATCTGTTGCAAGAAAGTTGTTTTTCCCGATCCTGGTTCTCCAATAATCGCAATGCGTTTTCCCTGACTTTTGGGGCTTTGTCTATCTCTAAGTATCTGCTCTAGAAATTGTTGATGTTCAAACCTTTGGGTAATTTCCATTTGGCGATAAAGCTCCGAACTTTGCTCAAGTGATACATCTTGAGATATTCGAGGTTGCTTTTTACGCTCTACCAGACCTAATGGTACATACACCTGTTCAGTTCGATAGGTAATTCCCTCTCCTGATGTTAGCGGGTTTGTGGTAAGTCTCTGCTGGCCGGACAGAATCTCGTGGCTAACTGTTTGCCAGTCAATATTAATCACCTCACCAATAGTGCTATGCTCATCTTGAATTTTTCTAAGAGCAGCCAGTTCTTCTACTTCTAGATGATTCCCTTGTTTTTTATCAATAGTAAATTTTTGCTGATGTGACAAATTTAGCTCTGGTGGAGGAGTTAAGTTAATTCCGGCAATTTCGATATATTCAATATCTACAAATAAATTATTTAATTTTTCTGTCGCGACTTCATAATTTTGATTTACATAATTTTTTATTCCATTTGTATATATTAATAAAGGTTCAAAACCAGATTTTAATAGAGGTTCTGTATAACTTTCAACCAGCGAAGCCACCCGTAACACTTCATACGTATCTTCTTGTTGCATCCTTTCAGATAATCTCTGGGCTAACTCCCGCGCTGCCTCAATGGGCTTAGTATAAACTAACGCTGTCCACTCCTGTGCTTCTCGTAAATCCCGTGTATCTGTGTCATCATCAGTCAATCGCTGTGCTACATAATCAAGTAAAAATTCTCCCAAATCATCAAAGCGTTCCTGTTCAAACTGCTCCTTCAATTCCCGCAACAACAGATTTCGATCGCTAATATCCATCTCATACATTTCATAACCCACTTGCCGACACAACCGCGACAGCAACACATGAGCTACCGCAGTCCAAGGGGCTTCGGGGACAAAGTTTGCCCAAATTTGGTAGAGTAAATCGGGTGTAAGTACCAAAGGAAACGCCGCATGACGAGCCAAGTTGCAGTGTGCTTCCCCAAACTGCTGGGCAAACCCTTCAATTCGTCGCTGGGCAATCCTGACTGCACGGGTTTGGTTAATATCTGCGGTCACATCAGCCATGAGTATATAACCTCCCCTGCGATATATCGACCCCGCAACACACTAATTGCCGCATTCATCCCCTGCAAACTCATTTCAAACATCGGTACAAAACGGGTAATCTCTTCAGCAGTAGTTTGCCACCAGCATTCACTAGGCATCGGGTTGAGCCAAGCAAAATAACGCACCGATTGCTGTAACTGGTCAATCCATGCCTTAGTATTGTCAACCCGTTCTTGGTCAAAATTCCCCCGTGCTGCGCCAGCATCGCTAATAATTAATACTGCCGCTCGTTCGCCAATTTCCTGCAACACTTCAGAAACAGCCTTGGCATCAAGCATTGCCGGATGACGGTACAAGTATTCATCCGGGTAGTCGTGAAAATAAAATACATTAGTTGTTCTCAATCGTCCTCCCCGTTCTGCTGTTTCTACTAACTGCCGCGATAAATCGTGAAACGGCACCATTGAGCCTTCCTGGTCAATTAGTAACACCAAATCAGTGCGATTTGTACGCGGTGGCATAAGTACAGGTTGGAGTAAAGTACCCTCACGCCCAATTTTTGCTACCGTCGCTTCAATATCTAACTCTGTGGCTACTCCTTGGCGCACTGGACGACGTAGGTAACGCCAGCATTGCTTCATTTGTCGTTTGGTAACGGGAAAATACTCTGTCAAAAGCATATAGCGGGGGCGTTTTATCTCCCTATCCGCACGACTAATCCGCACAGCTTGGACTGCTTGTACTGGTTCTGGGGTGATAGTGGGAGTTATCTCTAAATCAGGCAATGGCTCATCAATTGAAGGTGTTTCAACCGGGGGAACCTGTAAATCTTCCCGTGTAAGTTTGGAAATATTATTTTTTGTGCTTTTATCTTCCTTTCTTGATTCTGCTGGAGAATGTCGCCACATCTGCTCAAATAACCGACGAATCAGGCGATTTTCCTCCTCAGACTTTGCCCATAACATACAGCAAAGCTGCTCTAATTCCTGTTTATTGCTAATTCCAAAACCCGCTTCTAAACTACGTACAACCACTAGGTATTCTTCAACCCCCAACGGCAAACCATGCCGCCGCAAGCTGTTAAAAATATCCAACAGTGGTAGTTCTTCAAGCTTCATACTTCAAATACCGCAGATGGTCTTCCCATTTTTTCAACAGAACTTCTGGAAAAGGTATTTCTCCCTCCAACTGCTTTAACACCTCATCTTCAGGAAATTGCTGCAACACTCTAAACCAATCTAGCAACTCACTGGTGCTAACTTTTTTACCTGTTTTCCCCTTCTCCATTTTATGGCGCAATTCGCTAAAACACTTCACCGCAGCTTCCACCAAATCAGAGGAAGATTCCAAAAAGTGTGACTTGACAATATTAGCTAACTGTGAATAAGGAAACTGAATATAATAAAACAGACAACGCCGCAGGAAAGCATCAGGTAAATCCTTTTCATCGTTGCTCGTAACGATGACAATGGGAGGGTAATTTGCTTTTACTTCTTCTCCCTTCTCTTCAATCGTAAACCTCTGCTCATCCAACTCTCGCAATAAATCATTGGGGAAGTCAATATCAGCTTTATCAATTTCATCAATCAGCACTACAGCGCGTTTTTCATTTTTAAACGCACGTCCCAAAGGTCCCAGTTTGATGTAATTGTCTAAATTCTCGACTTTGGAATTGCTAGCTTCCCCCACGCGAGCAAGTTGAGCATCGTGCAAACGACCAACAGCGTCGTAAGTGTAGAGTCCATCCCTGGCTCTAGTTGTAGACTTAATATACCAAGTTTCGTAGGGTAAGCCCAACTCGTAAGCTACTGCCTGCGCTAAGGTGGTTTTACCGCATCCCGGTTCACCTTTGAGCAATAAGGGACGTTTTTCTAAGAAAATGGCAAGGTTAACTGCTTTAATAAGTTCTGAAGATGGCAAGTAAGGAGAAAGCCCATACTTTTGACACTCTTGGGGTGAAATTGGCTTGCCTGCATAATATTGCTTACCATTGGCAGTGAGTACACTTGCTAAATCAACCATTTCGCCAAGCCTCCTTCCCAACTCAAATCAAAGTGCGTGCAAATTTCTTCATAGACAAATTGAGGAATGCCGTTATCGGACTTTTCCCATAATCGCTGATAAGTTAAATCAGCAGGGATCTGCAAATCACGAAAGACTTTCATATCCCTTAGCCAATCTTTTAAGATATCGGGTGGAAACGGACTAAGGGGTGGCAAGTAGAGGGGAATACGGGGATATTCCGGTTCATCAAATTCCTTTGCTAGCATGACTTGTGATTTACAAACACTGCCACAATTATCAACTAGGAACATCAACAAATGCGTATCCTTTAGTGGTGGATTGAGCTTTCCCCTATCTACTAACGGTTCCCAAAACTCCTGAAGCCAGCCTACAAGAACCTTTGGCGGCATAGAGTCAACTTTTTCAAAGATGAGAATGACATCTTGAGTCTGCCAGCGATCGCAAATTTTATCGATAATATTTTCTGGTTTAGTATCTTGAGGCAGTACAAAGGAACGAGCTAGTTGTTTCCATAAGCGTTCAGTACTGCGGTAAGCTGCATTAATGGTTACATCATTTTTAATTGGAGAGTTATTCTTCCATGCTGATTTGATCCGGAATAAACGAGTAACCAGTAATTCCTGCCCACAGTCAGGTTCCCCGTGAATCAGGAATGCAGCTGTTTGATGTTGTTCCAATACATCTTCCACTAACCGCACCTGCTGTTTAAAGTCTATTTGCAGCAGTAAATCAAACAGTAAATGTGGTGGTGTAGAAATAGTTTGGGTTGCTGCTGGCGGTAGAAATTCTACAATCAGTGCATCGATAGTAGCTTGGACATCAATGCCCACATCCTCACGAATTACCTTTAATAATGCACAAAGTGCGGGTTTACCAGAGGATATTTCACCATAAACAACTAATTCATTCACTAAATTAGGAATAAAATCATTCGTAGGTGTATTAAAAGCTAGCTGATACTGAACAGGCGTATTAGTCCCCAATGCCCTGAATAAATACCCCCGACGCTGGCTTTCATTCTCCATCCGGGGTCTAAGCAGGTGTAATATTTTTTGCATTAATTCGCTGTTTACAGACATCTATTAAATCTATGCACCAAACCTTAATTATTATGTGAGTAATCCTCAAATTGCTTACTACTCTGTCTCATCTGTAATACCTTCAAGAAAGCCAATGATTGCTTTACCCCAAGGTGTTTCTTGCACAAAATGCTCACCAGCTTTGAGAGAACCTTTCTTCACACCGTTCCATAGGCGTTTGAGACTCCATATCTTCTGCCATCTTTGAGGTTGAGTACGCTGGATTTCTTTAAACTCAGCATCAATTATAGCGGCTGCTTGCTCCTCGCTGGCGTGAGGATACTGCTGTTGCAATTTTTCGATCAATTGTCTCAAATATTCCAATGATTGCTTGATATCTTGCTCATTAATATTGTTATTCTCAATGTAAGTATCAACTTGCTCAAAAATTTGCACTCTTTTGGCGTTGGGAAAGTTATATTTAGACTGTTGCTCTGGCATATTTTTGATAATGTTATAAATTTCTTCTAATCTTGATTCTAATCTACCAAAATTCTGAATACTTGCTTTTGTATCGTTATCTAAATGAATAGATGGAGAACGATAGGTATATATAAAAGATTTTAAATATTCTAATCCGGGAAATACTGAATAGACTTGTTGGGAAATAACGCAAAAAATCGCTCAAATGTTTACCCCACCTAAGTTTCAAGTATTGTTAGCTAAAATTGCTCAAATGCTTACTGAATTTGGCTTTCGAGCATTTTCTAGCCTATTTCCCAACAACTCTAATCTTTCATAATCATTACAGGGGGAAGTAATGAAACTGGATTGTTATGGGTATGGATTTGCTCATATTTAACATCAATTACCCAAGAAACAAGGACAGCGCTTCTTTGCCAGTGAGAGATTTTTGTCTGCTTTTTAATAAACTCTATTAAAGAACGAGGACATTCATCTTCAAACACCAAACCCAAAAGACCATTTGGCATTCTTGGGCAAGGTTTTAAACCAAAATCATAAGATACAATTTGCGTAATGTTGAAAAACTTATCACGTAGGTCCACAATCTGCTTTTCGGTAAAGTCATCAGCTTTGGTAAAAGCCACTAAATCTACTGATAGGGGAGTTTCCTTCAAGCCTATAAAGTTAAACTCTGCAAACTCTTCGTTTCGGGATAAGTCATAAACTTGTTTGTCACTAATCAAACGGGTTCGCAGTTCAGTAATGAAGCTCATTCGCTTGAATCTGCTATGTTTGTCAGTTTCAACTGAACTTGACTTTTCTTTTTTTGTTAGTTCTTCTATAATCCTTTGCTGCAAATTATCAATTTCTAGCTGTTTGTCTACACCTACATTTTCACGAATAACTTCTAATAATGCACAAATTGTAGGCTTTCCAGGGGCAATTTCTCCAGATAATATCAGTTCGTTTACCATTTGGGGAATGAATACATCTACAGGTGTATCCCATACCAGACGGTTCAAAACGGTTGCATTAGTCCCTAAAGCAATGAAAAGATAAGATCGACGTTGTTGCTTATCCCACATAAATGGTCTAAGGACAAGCAATAATTCTTGAATGATTTCCCCATTGAGGTCTGCCATCTAAATTATCTCTGTAATCTTGCATAAATTTCTGGTGCGTTGTTTTTTAGGTCATTTAATAATGCGATCGCACTTGTACCTTGACTTCTCAAATAACGTTTATTAGTGCCAGGTTCAAGCAAATTTCCTCCACTGTGGTGAATAGCTATTACCTTAAACTCGTTATCAAATACAGGTGAACCAGCTGAGCCAGGAAGGGTAGTTTTAGTATACTGCACTACTTTGTCGTCAGCATATTCAACAAATGTATTCTGCATTGATATTTTTTTGACACTTCCTCCGAGATGCTGAATTATTGCTAAATGATCATTACGATTTATTGACTTACTCTTCAGTTTTAAGGGACTGTAAAAATCTGGTACTTCTTTTATACAGAAAACTGTATAGTCTAGTTCTGCATTTGTATGAAATACACTCTCCGGTTGACCCTGAGCAGTGTGTGTGCTACATTCTTGACGATTTATATCCAATTGGTAATTGAAGATATATTCTGATTGTTTAGCTTCTTCCTGGGTTTTGATTATGTGATTATTCGTCATCAATAAATCGGAGGCAATCATAAAACCAGTACCCGTAGCTTGTGAAGTACCCACACGCACAACGGCTTTGGCAGCTTCAACAGCTAGATTCAAAATGTAAATATCAAGGTTATGCACAGGTGCATAAATAACTAAACTTAGTTTTTGTTTGTTGAAATCATCTGCTTTAATCGATGATTGTTTTTTCAAATTTAATTTGATTTCTTCCAGCAGGTCATCTATGCTTGCTTTTACGTCTTCGCCTACATCTTCATAAATAACTTTTAATAAAGCAATAAGCGCAGGTTCTCCAGGAGTGATTTCACCAAAGGTAATCAGTTCGTTTACCATATTGGGAATAAAAACATTCGCAGGCGTGTCCCACACTAGACGGTACAACACAGGTGCATCATTTCCTAATGCTCTCATTAAACACGCTGAACGCTCCATCTCATTCTTCATATATGGTCTGAGAAGGTGCAGTAATTTTTTCATTAACTCGCGACTTATCCCCATCCACCAACTACTTTGCTAAACGAGCATAAATTTCCGGCGCATTGTTTTTCAAGTCATTTAAAAGCGCGATCGCACTCGTTCCTGCATTACGTAAATACCTTTGTTGGGTATTTGGTTCTACTAACATTCCACCGCTATGGTGAATCCCCACCACCTGAAAATCATCATCGAAAACAGGCGACCCCGATGAACCTGGTTCTGTACTAGTAGTATACTGTAATACTTCATTATCAGCGTAAGCAACAAGGTTATTCTGTATAGAAATTTTCTTTAAATGCCCACCTGGATGCTGAATAATTGCTACGCGGTCATCTCGCCGCATTAGTTTACTCTTGAAGATTAAAGGCTTGCCGAAGCCGGGTACTTCTTTCAGGGTTACTACTGTATAGTCCAATGCTTCGTTAGTGTAAAAAGCACCTCCGGCTAAAGCTCCAATAGTCTGTGTTGGGCATTGCTTACCTTTAATATCCAGTTGATAGTTAAAGCTAAAATCACTTTCCTCTCCTACTTCTGGACTATTAATAACGTGATTGTTCGTCATTAGTAAATCAGGGGCAATCATAAACCCTGTGCCTAAACCGTCTGGAGTGGCGATACGAACCACAGCTTTTGAAGCTTCCAGAGCCAAGTTTAAAATGTAGATATCGCGTAATGTATTTTCCCCAATAATCTTTTCTTTGATATCAGCGGTACTATCTATTCCCTTCCAGTTGCCAATTCCACGGCTAGGACTGACTGGAACATCAAGCGGGTAATTCTGAAATAGTTCTACAATAAAGTTTTTATCTTCATCCCCAGTGTAAGGCTGAATATAGTTGAGGAAGACAGCAAGGGCTTCTTTCTCGTAAGCGACTCGTCCAAATTGAGCTAAAAATCGCACCACTTCCACGGAAACACCCATTGGCGCACCATCCAAATCTAGCCGTGCTAGGATAATATCTGCTTGGGCTACACCTTGTAATGCACCTGCGACTAAACGACGGCGATCGCGCACATTAGCAAAGTCGGGTAAATTTTGGACTATGCGGGTAAGACGTTGGAAGTCAGATATGGATAATTGTACGGTCACGATTATTGTATTTTATGGAACAAACTACTAACACACTTAATTTAGCTTGATATCTAAATGATTGCATTCATCTTTAATATTTGTGTTTTTCTATTTCGACAATGGGTAGAAAAAGTAATGCTTCAATTCTTGATTTGGCTTGGCTATTCATACTACAGTTATTCAACCCATTAATTAGAAGCTGTCCAACAGCATAGTATTTTTCAAGTAACTCCTTATCCTCTGTATCAAATTGCCATTCATGCCCTAGATTTAAGTAATTTCTCATTATTTGCTTTAAATCTAAAGTCCAAGATTCACCGTAAGTTCTCCACCACTCTGAGAAACTTTCTTCTGAATTATAGTTAAAACTTAATACCTGGTGCCAAAGCCTTAGTATACCGTTATAAAAATCGATATGAACTACATTATTAGCTGCAAGGATCTGACATGATTTACCTACATTAGTGAATGCGTAACCAAATTGAATCATTTGTTCTCGAAATCTTTTACTAAAAGGAATATAGGGAGTAAAAAGTCGAGAGCATACAACCAACCAGTAGAGTGAGTGTTCTAAAACGAATAAGTGATTAATTATATTGTTGTTGGTTTCATTTAAAGCAATATATAAATTAAGTGTAGAAATCAAATTACTACTTAAGACAAATGACTGAGAAATTTCGTAATTATAAATTAAGTCAAGATAAAAACCACGGGCTTGGACTTGTGAACAGAAAAATAATTTGGAATTTGATTTATCTAATAACCACCCTAATATCTTCTGTAGTTTTCCATTTTTAGATATGAGATAATCCATTACTTCCTTAATCTTTAA
>NZ_JACJQM010000147.1:0-10887 GCF_014696655.1 Nostoc sp. FACHB-888
TTGCGGGTCGATTCATGGGTTAAAACTGCTGAAATGCTTGTCATATATACATTTTAGCAGTTTTAAGCTCCGCTTTTTTCTGAGTTTGTGAGAAATCCGGGTCCAAGTAATCCGTCAATGTTAGAAATAGACTTACCTGTTACCCGGCTAATAATGTTTTGAATGTCTCCTGCATTGTTGAAGTAAACTGTTTTCCCAGTGGGGATGGAAAACTGGTCAAAGCTATGTAACAGATTGTTACCTGCTCTAGTTCCTCCATTGATAATGCTAATATCATTATCAACAGTAATGCCGGAATTGACAGGTAACGTTGAATCTGGGATGATTTGTGCTTTTACTACTCCAGAATTCAACAAGCAAATCATTATGCTTACTTGGATAACTTTGGGAAAACTGAATATTTTCATGTTAATTATATAATCTTAATTTTCAGCTTCCAACTAAGGAGGAGAGACTTGGAAAGATAAAATCATGTATTGTAGTAATCCACGGCGACTAAGCCTCTCCAACCCTCTAGTTGCCCGGTAAGTTTCCTCATCCCCTTCTCGCCGCATTAATGAGTTAACTACTGGGTAAGTTGGTAAAGTATTACGAGTAATATTCTCTGTTTTTACTAGCTCAAAACCTGTAGCTTCAGCTAAATTTTTGTACTCGAAAATAGGACAAAAATTAACAGACCGAGAGCCGTAAGTACGAACAATAAGAGTTTTAATAGCTTTTTCTATTAATTTCCAGGTTCGGTAAAAAGCCTCAATAGGAATAAAATCACAAATCGTTAATCTTCCTCCTGGACGTAAAACTCGCCTTGCTTCCTTAAAGAAATTTTCGCGGCTAGAGAAAGCAAAAATAGACTCTACTGCAAAAACTACATCAAAATAACCATCAGGGAATGGTAACTGGCAAGCATCAGCGTAAATAAATTCTATGTGATTATGCGGGAGAGCCTGTACTATTGTTTCAGCTCTAGATAGCTGTTCTTTATTAATATTTATTCCGACTAAATGCATATTACAAAAACGTTCATTGAGAGTAGCAATGGTTCCTCCAAATCCACAACCTACATCAAGAATGCTTAAACCATCCTGTACTTCTGCAACGTCAGTAACGAGACGAGATAAGTTCTCTGCCGCTACAGCAAAATCTGCAACCGAACCATTAGCTTGAGTTGGGTCAGACCAATAACCCCAATGTAAATGGCGACCAAAAGCCAAAAGCGCATCAGCATCTCCTTCAGAAAATTTTTGTGGCAAGCTATCAAAGTAAGCTACACTAACTGAATTATTATTATTGCCGTCGCTCAAAATTTTTCTCCTTTACATGAATAAGTACGTAGTCTGAATTTGATTTTTTTCTTCAATAGTTGTAATATTTACTTCTATTTTACGTAGCTCTTGTTAAATAAGGACAGAACAGATATGACCTTATTTAAGCAAAAGATGGAAAATAGCTCAAAAAATTAGTGTTGATAGATATTACAGTGTTATTGAGAATAGTCTGAATTTACAAGATATTGATAGTATACAGCAATCAATAACATGTCAATACTCTTGGAAGAAAAAACTACTATTTTGGTAATAATTATCTGCTTGATAAAAACTAATGTAACGGTATAATTAGCTACTATAAAATTATAGCTATATCGTATAGTATAATTGGAATTTTTAGTTCCTTTGTAACCTTGGGACAGGCTGAGAATCACATCAAAGATTACCTCAGCGATCGCACAAAGAATAACATTACCTGGAAAAGTGAATGGAGCTACTGCAACTTTAATGATCAGCGTGATAGTAATCGGGGCAGAGAGCAAAAAGCTTACGAATAAGCTAGCACTAATGGAAAGAAACTAGTAACGACCGAGATAACCCAGGCGAAATTCTAACAACGACTCTTGTACTCCAAACAAAGTCATCCAAAATGCAATACCCGCTGTCAAATAATCAAGCATTAGCCGTTCTTTTATCCGTATGTTGAAGAGGGTATTTATAGAATACGCCTAAACAGTATTTTGTTGTTGTGGTGGCTCTGGTGTGGTGTTTTTTTGATAATTGGTCTATAAGATTTTTTAATGAGTTTTATATTTGGTAATGCTTTAAGACTGCAAAATATATAAAGCAACGAAAAACCCCATTCAAGGTATTGTTGGGGGTAAAGATAAGAAACATATATTCAATGATGACACAACTCGATATTTGTTCAACTGCTGTCAGCCTGGAGGTGCGGCAATGAACAAACCACCATCCAGACGCAAGAAAATTACCCCCGCAACATCTGAGGAACTAAAGCTAGCAACTGACCCTGCTCCCGAAAATACTTCTTTGCACGAAAATCCCGGGAGAGCAACGATTACGGTGACGGCTGTTGAAGTCAAAGAGTTGACCGACCAAGAACAAAGCTTACGCTTGCAATTAGAACGCCGTGTAGAACGTACATTTTTAGAAGCGGGTCAGGCGCTGATGGAGTTGAGAGACAGACGGCTATACCGTTCCACGCACCGAACTTTTGAGGAATACTGCCGCGAACGCTTTGGTTACAGCCGTGATGCAGCGTACTTGAAGATTTCGGCTACTGCTGTTTATGAGAATCTTAATTAAGTTTTTGCCGACCAATGGTCAGCAAATTCCAATGCCGACCAACGAACGACAACTGCGGTTTTTGGCGAAAGCCGAGTTGGAACCGGCTGTGCAAGCGGATGTATGGCAGCAGGCAGTAGAGCAAGCTGGCAATAAGATTCCATCCGGTCGGATCGTGAAAGACGTGGTGGACAAGATACGCGAAAGTCCGAAAGTACCCAATCCTTATCATATTGGGGAAATATGCCTTCTGTTGCCGAAGGATAACCCGGAACTCAGAGGTAAAGCGGGTTATTGGGGAGTAGTTAGCCATGCTGGAGAATACAATTGTACACTTCAGACATGGGACGGCGACTACACTGTAAAAATCGAACAGATGAAATCACTGAAATTACTTGATGAAGATTGCTTTTTTATGCAGCAGTTGTGTGCGAGGTTACGGCAGTTGCGTCAAGTGGCTAGCCGTGACGAGGCTGTAGATTGGCTGTTGCAGGGTTTGGGGAAACAAGCTAAACCTTATTTATCTTCGTTGCAGGCAAAATTGCTGGCAACTGTGGAACGGGAGTACAAAATCGAGTGGAGGCAACAGAAATGATGGTGCAGCGAGGAAACAATAATTTAATGCAACAAAATTTCCTAAACTCGTTTAGTTTCAAATATTTCTCGCCATAATTCAAATTCCGGACAATTGCACCAAAGGGTAACGAATCCATCAAAAAGTTTAGTTTCTGAATTTTTAACTCCCCTTGGGAGAACTTGGATCAAGATAGGAATATCCAAATCACATTTCCAATTTTCTATTTCTTTTTGAAGTTGGGCAATAGTGTCTTGATGGAATCCTCGGTCGTTCTTGGAACACTGAACAAGTAAACATCCATTATCAGAATCTTTGACTCGTTTGAGCGAGAAGTTAATCTGCGTCCACATTGATTGGACTTCATTGAAAATGTTAGGCAAACCATATTGATTGCCTAATATTGCCTTGCGGCGTTTCGATTCACCCATAAGTCCCCCTCAGCAATACAAATTTTGACAAGGATGACGAAGAAGATAAGGAATCTCCTGACGACGAGTAAGCTCAATAGCGCTCAGACTAACCCTCTGGGGGTTATTAACTACTAATACTATTGTAACGATAAATCAAGGGTTTCAAGTATTTTGCAGTTGCAAGAATTGGGGAAGCAAATCAAATTCCCTAAAAGCTGAAAACTATTGGCTGGCGGCTGTTACGTCGGGTGTCTTGGGACTGATCACGCACTGCGTAAAAAAAGCAATCGCACTCATGCGCTCCAAAATAAGTAGCTATCCAAGTAGCAAAGGAGCGAAGCGATCGCTTCATCTTCATGCAAGTCAATTTTCCCAATTTGGGTGGTAAAAATACACCTCTAAAAGAAAAACCTAAAAATAGATGAAATAAATAAACTAAAAATGACTTTATAGTTAACAAGTAATGTTTTAGGTTAAAAAACTTACTCTATGTTTATAGTACATAAATACTATAAACATAGGCTTTAGTTAAAGAAAATGGGCAGAAGTGCTTATTTTAAAGGACTTGTACAAAACTTCTTCGTGTTTCTGTTGCTTTCATGCCAAATGATTTCTTATCGAAATAAGCCCCTCTTTAATCGCTATCGTGCCATAAAACTATAGAGTCATTTTCAGTTTATTTTTTGAGAGTGGTGGTAGTGTCTCTTCATAAAAGGCATCGCTTAAGGAATGTGCTGACGATGTAGCATCAAGGTAAGTATGATGAATTGCACGATTAAATGAGCGCGGACAGTTACGGTTTACCTAGATGAAAGGTAGATATGAGCAATATAGAGCGCCGTTGTTGCGTGAATCGGCAAAATGGTGAAGACCAAAGCCTAGTATAAATTACCGAATATCAACAAAAATAGAGGAGGAAAGAAAAAAGAGGCAGGCAGAAGCAGATCAGCCATATTAAATTGTTGCATCAAATAATTAATCTATATTTTCAACATACAGAACCAAGATGTACGCGCTCCGACTAATTCCTGTGAGATTCGTCGGTCAATCGCTTCAGCAGGTTATCAAACAGCTCGTCAATCTTGTGCGAGTCAGAAACCAGCGTCCCTCGCTCGTCGCGGAAGGTGCGATCGCGCTCCCCTTTGAAAGATAACCAGTTAAAGCTGGTAGCGACTGCAAATTTGGTATCTGAAATGAGGATTTTGGCGTGAGTATCTCCAAGTCGTTTAAGTGTAAAGGTCTTGGAATATTGGCTTGCCAGCTTTTGCAGATTCTTCTCAGCTTGAATATCTGCTGAACTGCGCTTTTCGTCCTTCTCACCTAACCCATACCCAATGAAAATTTGCACTCCTCGTTTTAGCAGATTCTCAAACTGCTGGAGAAACCAACGGTTGACCGAGTTAGCCCGAATCCAAGGTGAGAAGATCATCAGGCGTTCTCGGCTATCCTTAAGGGCTTGTTCTAGCAAGGGGCGATGTTCGTACATGTCTAACCAGCGCATCGGTACTGTTGCCAGCACAGAATCGAGTTGAAATTGAAGCTGCTCAATTTGCTTTAACGCATCTTGAAGTTGTTGATAAAGCGCTTGTTTCTCTTCATCGTCCTCTGCCTGCTCAATCTTTTCCTGAGTTGTTTCAATCTGAGCTTGAATTTTGGCTTGAGCCGCAGTCGTCTCTTTTTTAAGAATTGCAATCTCGTCAACAGGTGACTGAGCGACAAACTCACGCCCTAGTATCTCTTCAGCCAGCCTTCGCGGTTCACTCTGACTTAGTGTCTCAGCAATTCGGAGTTTCTTTACCCCATCCGCACGAGCAAAGGCAGCCTCATGTTCGCTGGAAACAATACCATCAATGACAAATGCCACCTGAATCTCATCACTCTCTTTTGCTTTAAAGACCAGTGCAGTAGCTGGTTGAAAAAAGCGTTGTCTCCGATCAATCGCCTTCAAAGCCAGTAAATCTCGCTCCTGACGAACTCTGGCTTTACTATCCTTCTCAATCTGCTGAATAATTTCGTCAACATCCTTCAACTTGAGGTCGGACAATTCTGGAGGACGTTTTGGTGAAGGCTCAATTTCAACAATGCTAAAGTCGCGCAAATCTTTTGCCTTGAGCAAGCGTGAGTTTAATTGACCATACCAGCGCGGGATTCTCAAAAGTCCATCAAAGTTAATATCGAAAGTTCGTTCTTCTGGCACAATAATTCTGGCTTCTTGTAAAGTTTTCTCTCCCTTTTTCGTTAGCTTCCATACCTGAAATTGTGAAACATCAGGAGCAATTAGATCAATGTCTTCACTCACGCGTAGATTGACCATTGCTTCTCGGATCGTTAGTAATTCCAAACCCAGAAATCCGGCAATTTCTTCTTCGGATGAAAGACCAACATTAATAGCCTTCAGAACGTACTCCTCAATCGGCGGAATTGGTTTACGAACCTGAGTCAGAGCTTCAACAGTAATTTTGTAGACGGGCAGCCCAACTTCCTGGCAGCAAACCAGGTCAAACCCGGAACGATTATCATAGCGACGCAGGTCTTCTAGATGTAAAGACGTAAATTCTTCCCAGGTCATAAGTTTGGCTCCGTCTGAATACAATCTTCTGGGTGTTGTTCAATGTAGTGCAGGACACTATGTAGAGGACTGTGACTTAACGCTCGACAAAATTGATGATCGCCAACAATCAGCAAACCAACCCGTCCTCTAGATAGCGCCACATTTAGTCTGGCTTCATCTTTGAGAAATCCAATTTTGCCATCTTTGTTGGATCGAGTCACTGAGTAAACAACGATATCTGCTTCCCGCCCTTGAAAGGCATCAACAGTATTGCACTCGATTGTCAAAGCTTTTAGGCTACTTTGTTCTGCATCCAAGCCGCGATTGAGCAATTTCAGTTGGGCTGCATACCCGCTCAAAACTGCTACAGTGTAATGTTTTTGAGCTTCTTCTGCAACTCGGTTAAGTTGTTTAAGCCACTGAACAATAACTCTGACTTCACAGGAGTTATTAAAGCTAGACTTAAGGACTTGTTCGCGGCTATTTTTGAGCTTTGAGGTAGTCAACCATGTGACAGGTCGTTGCAAAACCTGACTCAAAGTTTTATCTATTGCAGGCCCATTACTACCCAACTGACCTTCATAAAAGCAGGTGCTAATCAACTTTCCTATCGGCTCAACCATTCGATGCTGAATTGCCAGCATCTTACGGCAAGCATCTGGCAAGGTTCTTAACAAGCGATCAAACAGGGTTTCTTGAATGTCCCCTGATGCCAATTCATACTCTTCCAAAAATTCGGAATTTCGGCTGGCTTCATCTTGAAACGGTGGTAGTTGTTTGGGATCGCCTACCAGTATCCATTTTTTTGAACGCGCCATTGGTACTAAAACTTCAGTCGCGGTTGCTTTAGAAGCCTCATCAACAATGCATAGATCAAATTCAATGTCAGAAATTTCTCTGGAGATGCCAATACAAGTTCCTGCAACGACTTGCGATCGCTTGATCAAAGGTGCATTAAATCGTTCATTGCGCCCAAACTGCTCGAACCATTGTGTTTGCAGACTAATCAGCTGTTGTAGGATTTTTGCATTAGGTGAGTTGGGATCAATCAAGCTCTTGCTCCTCTGCTCTAATTCTTCAGCTGATAGTCTTACCAATTCATCAATAGTTTTGATGCGCGTAATTTCTTGAAGACGTTTTGCTTTGTGTTTCTGCTCATCCCGTGCAGCCTTTGCCTGTTTCTCTAGTTGTTCGATTTCCTCTTCTAATCGTTGAAACTCCTCCACCCTGTCCGTTGGTACATTTCGCTGTCGTCGAGATTTGGGTTTTCCTTCATCATTGAGTGCAGAAAAATTATCTTCCCTCTCCTGCTTACGGCTTGACAGTTCTACTCTTAGAGACTCTAGGTTCAAGGCAATATTTTTCAACTCTTGAAATAGAACAGCTTTCTCCAAATCCTGCTGAGAAATTCCGCTACGTGCAGACCAATTAGCAAGGAACTGTTGCCCTTGGGCGATCGCATTTTCCCGCCACTTTGCCATTTGTTCTTCTAAAAGCAACGAGTAAACACCTTCTGATACCCGCTCATGATTGCCAATGCGAATCAGCTTCAAGTTGGAGTTTTTTTCTTGAATCCTTTCCAATGCGTTATCGAGTGCAACGTGGGTTTGAGAACTAAGTAGAATTCTTGCTTCAGGGTTCTGCTGAAGGGTTTGCAGGATGACTTCTGTAATAAACGTTGTTTTACCCGTCCCTGGTGGCCCTTGAACTAACAGAAAGTCTTGTGTTGACAGGGCCGCTTTTACAACTTCCTTCTGAGACTCATTCAAAAATTGGATGAATTTAATCTCGATATCTAAGGCAGGGGCCTGAATTTCTTGAGGATTGGCTAGTAACTCTCGTAAGTCAGAGCGAACAGCACGATCATACCGAATTGCATCTAGGGCATTTTTTTGGCGGTTCAGGGCAATTTCAGCCAAGCGAGTATCAAATCGCAGTTCCCCTGTTTGAGGTAAGCGATCTAGTTCGCCGTATTTCACGTACAGAACCAGTTTGTCATCAACCACTTCCACTACGTCTCCACCCAAAATGCTAAATCCGTTGGAACGTGTCACATGGCGTGGTTGTCCGGTAATGTCTGACTCTGGTAATTCTGCAATCTGAAAAATGACACGACTGCCATCAGGTGTAACACTTGTGTATTTAATCGGCTCTTCTCGCTTCTGTTCCCAGTCTGTCTTCGCCCTGAGAATGTCCCACCACACTCGAAAGATACGTTGTTTCTCCTCTTCCGCTCGTGATTGCCTTAAATTTGCCTCATGCTCTTCAACCCCCAGTTGAAGTTCTCTAATGACATCCTCAGCTTCCCATTTAACGATTGGTTTTCCAAATTTGAATTCATAAGGCAGTTGCCAGGATCGTTCCCGGTTTTGTTCTAGGACAACACTAGAAAAGCTTTGAGCATTGATTATAACTAGGCAATCTTGCTCTGCTGCAACTAAATAGCGGTAAGAGAAGCCAAAAATTGAATAATGATTATCAGCAGATTGTCCATTTGTGCCACTGCTTGACTTCTTAGCAATGCCACATCCAGCATTTAAGTCCTCAAGTAGAACCTTCTGAATTTCCGTCTCTGGTAACTGAAGCTCATTCTCAAGGTTTCTTACAGCATTACGAGTCAGTTGGAGATAACAGGAGTATTTTCGGGTTGTTTGCTTGCGCGATCGCTTCTGCTGAATTGCTTCTAACTCTGCTAATAATACTTCTGCGTTTGGTTGCCGTTCAGCAGGATCGTTCGAGACAGCACGTTCGATAATTTCGATGATTTCAGGGGGAGCATCAAGGGCAGTGATCGCACTCGAAAAGCTACTGTAATCGAGATCAAACTCAGTCAAGCATTTCAGCGTCATTACCCCAAAACTAAATACATCACGGGTATAAGGGTAAGAACCGTCATCTTCTTCTTGAGGTGTAAAGGGACGAGAGACAAATTCCCTTAACGTTACAGTTGGGCGAAAATAACCCCTGAGTTTGGAAATTCCAAAATCAGCCAGTTTCAACCTGCCATCACTACTAATTAGAATATTGTTTGGTTTGAGATCCCGATGAACGTATTTACGCTCGTGAGAAAATGCAAGTGCATTTAGTATTGGAAGAGCTAACCTCTCCCAATAAGAATCCCATCCTTCTAATGGAGTTTCTTTTAGCAGTACCGCTAAATCTCTCTCCATCCACTCTAAGACCAAGAAATATTCTCCAGTCTGTTTATCTCGTCCTGAATCAAAAAGCTCGACAATGCTGGGATGCTTTAACTCCCTGAGTGCCTGAGTTTCGCGTCGGAAGGATTCAACTAAAATGTCTACTTCAATCTGCCCATGTTTGAAAACTTTGACTGCTACCTGTCGCAATCCTTCTTTCATGTCAATGGCTTGGTAGACATCCGCCATACCACCAGAGCGCAGGTTGGGAGATAAAGCGTAGCGATCGTTAATGATACGAGGCGACATGGTTGTAGATTTTACCTGATAAGCTAATTATTCCCTTTACTTAACCAAAACTCACAGGGATCTCTTGGTATGGTCTACGAAAACGCAATTTTGAAAGCTTTAATCTTCTTTAATTAATGCTTCCAGTTGGGAGAGTAGTTTCTCTATCTTCGTCTTTTTCTTAGGATCATCCCATAATTTAGCTTTTTTGAAACGTTGGAAAGTGTTATCGACACCCTCTTTCAAAGCTATGGATTCTGTTTGAGCAGATGGCTGTGATTGTGACTGTAAGCATAAGTTTGCCGGGGCGGTACGTTTATGCTTTCAAATGTGTAGCTTAAAGGATAAAGTGACCGTTTTTAAAGCAATAAGCGGCCGCAGAACAGAACCTATGACAGAAGCGTATTTGCGAGAATTGAGTGCGATCGCTTGTAAAGTATGGCAAAAGTAGGGCGACGCAAAAATAAGCATTGTAGGTTTTTAGGGCGGCCACTTTATCCTTTAATTCCGGCCATCTTTTCCTTTAAGTGACAATTTCATCTTATGTGCGAACCCACAAGTTGCTCATCTTATTGTAAGCATATAAAAAAGTTCAACAATTCTAGTCTCTCAAAGCATTGATTTTTCGTGGTTGGGTGCAAGTCCACATAAAAATAAGTTGAACAATTTGGGGATGGAAAAGGGATCAATTTACCACTTTTTCAACACAGAGACACCAAACTCAAATAAAAAAGTTCAACAATTAGGAGAGTGATTCTACCCCAATGTGGGCGCGATGGGCTACGCCCCGCCGGAGGCGATCGCTCTAGTAATAACGTAGCGATCGCACGGCGGGGCGGTAAGACTTGTGAGCGATTCATGGACGGATGCCTGGAGCGGGGTAAAGCACCCAACAGAAATTGTAGAACTTTTTTATTTATTGTTGGACTTTATTATTTATTGTTGAACTTTTTTATTCCTCTACATCAGTGACATAATACTACATTTATGCTACAAAAGTGAGAACACAAAATAATCTACCCTTATCTTTTATCCGATATAAACTACGATTAACACTACTTCCCTTGATATAGAAGACTTTCACCAACATGCGATCGCGGAGAGTGCATGTTGGCAACGGAATAGGAACTATTGCGCTGCCGATAAATTTTGTTTGTCTTTGGTATCGCCTTTGATGCGTAATCCAAGCGATAACCATTTACAGGGTGCTAACTTCCAGTTATAGTTAGCCGTAACTTATTATAGGCACAATTCAACTATAGCTTTGACTGAGTGCAAAGATAGTTTACAAAAATTGCTCAGGCGGTTGCCATAATATTGGTTCAGCGAAGAGACAGAGGCATTGCTGCCAAAG
>NZ_JACJQM010000148.1:0-10859 GCF_014696655.1 Nostoc sp. FACHB-888
TTTGATTTATTTTGTTTATCATTCACTCAATTTCTACAATTATTTATGTCATTTTGAAATCTTTCTTAGTTTTTATTAGTAAATAAGATGCGTTCGCCCTGTTCTGCAAGAGGTCTATTATTCTTACTCACAACGAAGGTTAAGAACCAACGAAAAAATTAGGATTTCGCGTTTGATTATTTTTTAAGCCCCAAAGCGATGCCTGCGGCGGGCTATGCCAACGCCTAAAATTTTCGCAATAAGCAAGAGTTAATGAAACTATTTTTAGCTCTATTGAGAATAGACGTTGCTTATTGATATGATGCGGCCGCCCTGAGGGGGATACTGATTCCGAATTTACTTTTGATTTTGACTTGGATTGATTGGATCTATGCGTTTTTGATGATTTGATAATCGTTCAAACATTTGCATTAAGGCTAACTGCATTTCTGGCGTAAATTCCAACGTGCCAGAACGCATATGTAAATCTAACTGAGCGAAAGGAATTTCAATTTGTCTTTGCTGTAATATTTCGTATATATTGTAGTATAAATCACTTTTGAGCAAGAATTGTTTATTAGGTTCCGCAGTCCATACCAATAACTCAAAATTTAAGGTATTGTTACCAAACTCTTTAAACAGTACTAAAGGAGAAGGAGCCTGCAATACATTGGGATGCTTAGAGGCTGCTTCTAACAAAGCAGCTTGCACGACTTTGGGATCTGAACTATAAGCAACGCCAACGGGGAGATGAAGGCGAGAAATCGGGTTACGATGGCTCCAGTTGATTACTTCTTTTTCCAAGAAGCGAGAGTTGGGTACAATGATTGAAACGTGGTCAAGAGTCCGAATCTCGGTACTTCTGCCACCTATTCGCTCGACAGTACCTGTATATTCCCCAACTTCCACAAAATCTCCAATCTGAATCGGACGCTCAAATACTAGTACTAAACCACTGCCAAAATTCTTAGCAATATCCTGTAAGCCAAAGCCAATTCCAACACTTAAAGCACTTGCTAAAATTGTCAAAGAGCTAATGTCAAGCCCCCAAATTTGTAGCAGTACTAGTGTGCCAATAAAAATTAGACCATATTTGAAAAGTATTACTATCGCTTCTTGAGCGCCACGATTGATCCCAGTAAAAGATAGAATGCGAGAACGTAAAAAATTGGTTAAAGTTCCAGCAAAGATAACTAAGCTAAACAACAAACCAATTAAAATTATTAATTCAGTAAGAGAGTAAGGATTCTTGCCTAATGTCAGAATAGGTGAGGTGAAACTGCTGCTCAGGATATTTGAAATTTGGTAGCTCCATTGACGAGTGAAAGGAAAGAGATTAGTGATATAAAGAATCGCACTTATCCAAAGTGCAATACGCATACTCGCCAACACTAATTTGAAAAATAACTCCAATAATTTTAGTAGTTCCAAATTTGGTATCTCATTGTTAGGAGTAGTTAAGCGTTGTGATGCTACTCGGAAAAAGTGATGCTTAATCCATCCTAATAGCCAACTGAATGCGGCAGTTATGAGTAAAATTGCTACTGCTACAAAAGTTGTTTGTTGGAGATAGGTTCTAGTTCGCTCTAAGCGAGCTTGCTGTAACGCTTTTTCAATTTGCTGCCCCCAAATCCTTGCCTGCTCATCAACTGTGCTACCTGGAACAGTATCTTGTTCTGTAACTGTTAACAAATAGCGGTCATTTAGCAAAATAGTAGGTAGCTGGTTACGTTTTTCAATTTTAACTTGAACAGATTCAGAAGTTTGAATCGCATTTTCTAGTTGTAAATTGATTAAAATTGTCCGTTCTTTAGCACTATACTGGCCAGAATCGCTGATCTGAAAAAGCTGTTGCCCATCCAAGATAACTGGAGCTTTGGTTAATGCTTGAGCAATGACAGGAGTTAACCAGATAAAGAAAATAAAAGTTAGTACTGCGATGAGAATATTGAAATATTTTAATTGCAGTTGCAAACGACGAGAATAAAGCATTTGGATTCTAACAAGATAATTTGAGCCAAGCTAATTAATATTAACTAGATTTTGTCACAACCGATTGTTTACCATAAAATAAAATCAATAGAGATAATTTAATTTAGAGTTACATAACTGTTAATGAACGACAAACCAAAGAAGCATTTATGCATTGTTGCAGTGCCACAGACAACCGATGCTTTTGATGCAGAGTTTGTAATTGTTGCGATCGCTTAATCTGACTGAGATTTTTGGCGATTTATCGCAGTATAGAGCGTATAACTTGGGAGGGGCAATTGACTGACATTGTAGTTGGCTTAGACTTGGGTACAGGAGGAGTACGAGCGATCGCAGTTGACCTGCAAGGGCAAATTATCGCTCAGGCAACCAGAAGCTATCCCTTGTTAACTCCACAACCTGGTTGGACGGAACAAAATTCATCGGATTGGGTCGAAGCAAGTTTGGATGCTCTGTTCGATGTTACTCAACAACTAAACGGACATCAGCCGATTGCCCTCGGTTTGTCTGGACAAATGCATGGCATGGTTCCTCTCGATGTAGAGGGGAGAGCAATTAGAGCAGCAATTTTGTGGAACGACCAGCGCACGGGTAAAGCTGTTGCTGAGATTGAAGCCACCATTCCTCGTCAGGAATTAATTCAGCGCACTGGAAATCCGGCAATTACTGGCTTTCAACTGCCGAAGCTCATCTGGTTGCGGACTGAAGAACCAGAAGCATACACTCGGTTGTGGCAGATTCTTTTGCCAAAAGATTATCTGGGATATGTGCTAACCGGCGAACCAGTTACAGAACCATCTGATGCGTCTGGTGTCGGGTGTCTGAATCTAGCGAATCGGCAATGGGATACAGATATTCTCCATGCTCTCAATATTAATCCAGCGTTGTTTCCCCCAGTCATCAAATCTACGGCGATCGCCGGACGGCTAAAATCAGAAATAGCCGCCCGTGTGGGATTACCCGTTGGATTACCTGTGGTTGCAGGTGGAGGTGACAATGCCGCAGCAGCAATCGGTTTGGGCATCTCATCAAGCAACCTGAACCGGGGTAGTTTGAGTATTGGCACATCAGGAGTTATTTTTGCACCGTGCGAGCGCCCAATTCCCGATCCAGAAGGTCGGGTACATTTGTTCTGTCATGTAGATGGTGGCTATCATCTGCTAGGAGTGACCCTAGCAGCAGGTGGTTCTGTGCGTTGGTATCGAGATACATTTGCACCGCAGATATCCTACACCGATCTGATGGATATGGCAGAGCGATCGCAGCCTGGTGCGCGTGGTGTTCTATTTCTACCCCACCTTTCAGGAGAACGCAGTCCTCACCTCGATCCAGATACTCGCGGTGCTTTAGTGAATTTGTCATTAGCTCATACGCCAGCAGATATAATTCGTGCTGTTCTCGAAGGAGTTGCATTCAGCTTGCGTTCAGCCTTGGAAGTTATTAGCGCGATCGCTCCTGTGGATCAACTTTTGGCAACGGGTGGAGGGGCACGCTCTAATATTTGGTTACGAATTTTAGCAGATGTTTTGCAAACAGAACTTATTGCTCCCAAAGCCGAAGAAGGAGCCGCTTACGGAGCAGCTATTTTAGCAATGGTAGGGGTTGGTGCATACCCGAACTTAGAAACTGCACTCAATATCTTCGCGCAAGATAGTATTGTGGTACAACCGCAGGCAAATGTTTTGTATGAAGTAGGGTTTAAGCGCTACAAGCTACTTTACGATACCTTGAAAGCTGTTCGTTAACAGAACGTTTGGCTACCGCCTTGCAAACTACTCCTGAACTTTGGTTAAATCTACAACAAAAATATGATCTTTGGTGCGCTGCTAATGAATCAGAGTCTTGGAAAGATATAGCACCTATAAATTTACAAGCTTCCTGATCAACAAGATTTCGGACTTCTTAAATCAATCGCGAATCTGAGCCTGTCAGTTTTCACAAATTATAACTTGATATTTTTAGACAAAATTGATTTAGGTAGCATTCCATGCACACCTTTGTGGGGACTGTTCACAACTTGAGTAATATGAAAATTCACAGCTAAACTACACAATACATAAGCATTTTCTGGCGATAAATTTGCAAAGTGTTCCAGAAAATCAATCATATTTTTTAAAGCCAGTTCTAAGGCTTCATCTAAGGTTGGAGCAAACCCCATTGTAATGATATGAGTTGGAGTTTCGGCAATTGGTGTTGTTAGTTGTAAATCCTTGCGAAGTTTGAGGGTAATTCTACCGTTCATAGAAGTTTCAATCGCGGTGACATTTACTTCACCATCTCCCTGCGCGGAATGCCCATCACCAATAGAAAATAATGCGCCTGGTACGAAAATCGGCAAAAATAAACGAGAACCAGCTTGTAATTCTCGATTGTCGATATTACCACCGTAAGAACCTGGCGGGACAGAAGTTCGAGAAGTTTCTGGAGTAGCGACACCAAGAATCCCAAAAAACGGTTTGAGGGGAATTTTTATGCCAGTACCCGCCGGAAATTCAGCGATATTGTTTACTAAATCTAGAGGAATGAATCTCAACGCAGGTTGAGGAAACTGATGTGGTAAAGCTCCCCAACCTGTACGAATGGCATTGAAACCGATGGGTAAACGAGGTGCGATCGCATCTAATTGTACTTCTAAAACATCCCCTGGTTCTGCATCGCGCACATAAATCGGCCCTGTGAGTAAATGCGGCCCCCCAGCAATTTTGCGTTCTGCTACAAGATTTTGGCAGATGTCAAGAAATTCTGGTGTGACAAATTCAGGTGGTGCTTTGTCATAAACGTAGTAACCAGTATAAGTTTCCACATCAACCGTATCACCTGAATTAATAGTAAGTGCTGGTTCTAGCAGATGGGAGAAACCACCCAAATGCACGGTTTCTTTAGTAGCTTTTAAAATATAGTGAGTCATCGCTGTTGTATTTTTAGTTGCGTGCAATAGTAAGAGCAAGTCACATGGGCAGGTTAAAAGACTTGAGCAAACTGGCGTACCCTTGGTAAGGGTACAGCAATATTCCTAATGCGTGTTGCATCAAAGACAGAAACGCTATGTTAATAGCTTGCACAGCATTTTAGCAATTAAATCTTGCATATCCGATGACAATGTACCCAGTTCACGCTTAATCAGCGATTTACGAACTGTCATCAAATGATCCAGCCTAATAGTCGATGGTTTATTTAACCCACTGGCAGCAAAATCAGGATGATTGGTATCCAATACAATGTCAGTTTCCATTAAATCAGATGGAATCTTACTAGTGATGAAAGCAAGGATAACATGTTTGTAAGATCCCACTGGATTAGTCAAGCAAATGGCTGGACGCAATTTAGTAGCTGATAAATCATCGAATGGGAAAGGTACGAGAACAATTTTACCCTTAGTCATTGAATGGCTTCCCATCGGCTAAGGTGTAAATATCTTCTTCACGATCTTTTAGAAAATCAAAGACTGGATTACTCGCTGCTGCTTTAAGCCATTCTTGTTCATCTATTTCTTCTTTATCTTCCCAATCATTTTTTGTCTGAATCAAAGCCTGAAACCGCTCACTTTCCCGAACTAGATCAAAATCTGAGTCATTTATTGCCATATTTAAATATTGGACATTACTCAGATTAATTGCTTTTTGCAAATTATCAATTGCTGGTTCGATATCTCTCTGCAACGCATAACAAGATGCCTTATTATAAAAAGCATCTGCATAATCAGGTTTTAATTCTAAAGCTTTGTCAAAGCTAGCAATAGCCTCTTCAAGATGTCTCAGCTTCAACAACATATAGCCTTGGCTATACCAGTCTCCGTAGTCATCAGACTTAATTGTAATAGCCTTGTTAAAACTGGCAATTGCTTCTGGAAGACGTTCTAACTTTCTCAGTGTGATACCTCTATACTTCCAAGCTTCGTACCAATCCGGTTTCAATTCTAAGGCTTTATCAAAGCTAATGATTGCTTCTTGCAAGCGTTTTAATTGCCCAAGTGTAATACCTCGACAATACCAGCCTTTATAAATATTGGGGTTCAATTTTATACTTTTATCAAAACTATTCTTTGCTTCTTCAAATTGTCCCAAGTCATAGAGTACAATACCCAAATTGTACCAACTCCAGTAATCGTTAAATTTGAGTCGAATGGCTTTGTTAAAACTAGCAACAGCATCTTCTAAACGCCCTAAGTCATACAGCGTAATCCCTCGGTTAAACCATGCTTCGTATTTGTTGGGTCTAATCTCCAAAGCTTTATCATAACTGGCAAGTGCCTCTTCTGGCTGTTCCAAACATCCTACTATAATGCCCCGGTTGAACCAGGCTTCATACAAATCTGGTTTAATTGCCAGAGCTTTGTCTAAGTTAGCGATCGCTTCTTCTAAGCTACCTAAATTTACCAGCGCAATACTCCGGTTGTACCAGGCTTCGTACAAATCTGGTTTAATTTCCAGTATTTTGTCTAAGTTAGCAACTATATCTTCATCAATAACTTCTAAGTTCACTAGCACTGTTTTCCTTTTGTAGGAGCCTGCTAAAAAGTCAAGATTGATGTCTAAGAGCTTTTTGTAACCAGTGTTTGCTTGGCTTGGGCGTTCTAAAAGGAGGCTATCCATTATGCGTATCTATTCCATTCAAGTTTGACAAATTAGTCATGTGGGTGTTAATGCGATCGCACTCTTACTCAGATTTTAGCTTCTCCTCTTCTACCTTCTCTTAATAATTAATTATTTTCGTCCTCAATTATTAATAGCTAAAATAGGTTTCAAGTTAAAATACCATCAAAAATTTAGCGAATTGGTATAAGTGGGACTTTTAAATGGACCAATGAAGACCGTTAATAGGGGTGGACATCTGTGCGCCCGAAGTGCGCGTATCAACAGTTTTGTTAAAAGCTAGGTTATTATCTCAACAATTTGCTAAACTCCAACTTTGGGGGTAGCAAATAAGAACAATTTGAGCAGGGAATTTGGAGGGGTTGCAGAGTGGCTGATGATGAACGCATAGTCAATGCACAACAGATAAATCCAAAAGACTTTTCGTGGGGATTATGGCCTGTTGTGCCACTCTACCCTTATGGCAGGCGCCAGACAATCCGTAAAGAAGTGGTCAAAGACACAATCTGGAATTTTGACCAGATTCAGGGCATTTTCTACGTTGTTGTACCGATTCGTATGACTGTTGTTAAGCTGGAAGCCGGGGGTCTTCTCATCTATGCGCCTGTTGCACCAACCCCAGAGTGTATCCGGCTTGTGAATGAGTTGGTGGCGGAACACGGTAATGTTAAGTACATTATCCTGCCAACTATCTCCGGTATAGAACATAAAGTATTCGTCGGCCCCTTTGCTAGATACTTTCCGGTTGCACAGGTGTTTGTGGCTCCCCATCAGTGGAGTTTCCCGCTAAATCTCCCACTTAGCTGGCTTGGCTTACCTCCAAAACGAACTCAAGTACTCCCAGAAGATAGTAGCAAAACTCCTTTTGCTGACGAGTTTGATTATGCAATGCTGGGGCCCATCGAGCTTGGACCTGGCCGGTTTGCAGAAGTTGCTTTTTTCCACAAGCGATCCCATACTCTTTTAGTAACAGATTCTGTACTTTCTATCCCAGAAGATCCACCTGCGATCGCACTTTTAGATCCATATCCCTTACTATTCCATGCCAAGGATGATGCTACTGATATTGTTGCAGACATTCAAGTAAATCGCCGTAAGGGTTGGCAGCGCATCTCTTTGTTTGCTTTGTACTTTCAACCAAATGCACTAAATATCCGCCAATGGAGTCAGGTATTGCAAGATGCCTTGAAAGCACCAGAACGCTCAAAGAAAGCTTATTTTGGATTGTATCCTTTTAAATGGCATCCAGATTGGCAGCGATCGTTTGATGCTTTGCGAGGTGATGGGCGTTTGTTTGTCGCGCCAATTTTACAGACGCTGATTCTCAACCGCGCACCGAAAGAAACCATCGACTGGGCTGATAAGGTTGCAAGTTGGGACTTCGAGTGGATTATTCCTTGCCACTTTGATTCACCGATTAAAGCTGAACCAAATCAGTTTCGCCAAGCTTTCTCTTTTTTAGAAAAGCAGCCTGCTGTTAGTGGGGGTTTGTTCAGCAGTAGCAGCTATCCTTTGCCAGAGGTGGATTTTAAACTACTTAAAGAAATCGATACAGGTTTAAACAAGTTTGGGATTGTGCCAGCAGCAAAGGAGAAAGTTTAGGGCGTGAGTTTGATGGCTGGAGTTTAGTGGATTATGAACTTGCATTTCAGCACAACAAATGAAAATTCGTGAAGAAAGGCAGTCTCGATGACACAAGTTTCGTCGAGACTGGCTTTTGCCTTCTTTAATTTCAGTAAGGGAACTCCAAAAAATAAATTATCCAAATTTCTGGATTTTACTACGACTTTCTCTCCCCCTGCTCCCTGCTCCCTGCCCCCTGCCTCTATAACGATGGTATATTTTTTTATTTGGAAGTCCCTAATGCCTATATGAGGTGTCACCTTTTCATCAAAGGAACGGTAGAGCCAGCAAAGTGAATTTCTTTAGCAGCCTTAAGTCCAGATTCTAATGCTCCTTGAAGCCAGCCTCTCGTTTTGGAAGTATGTTCTCCAGCGAAATAAATCTTTCCTTCTGACTTCCCTAATTCTGGAAATAGTTTCTTTTCCTATTCATCTGTTGGATAGGCCCAGCCTCCTTTTGACCAGATATCTTTTGTCCATGAATAAAACTGCGATTGGACAGAGTAATTATTTACCCCAGGCAAAAACTTTTCCCAATGCTGGAGTAATTTTTTCTGTTGAGCTTCGCCCTCAAAAGCATCCATCTCAAGAGCTTTTTTTCCTTTGAGATAGGCATGAAGAATACCTGTCTTTCCAGGTTTATCCCAAGTAGTATGCCACAGTTCTTCATCCTCGAAAAATCCCCAGCCATTTAAGTTATCCTTTTCCCAGAAGCGATTAGGAAATTTCACAAAGCCAAGTACTTGATCGTAGGTGATAGTCGCGGCGATCGCGAGAGTACTCCGCAATAAAAACTGACGGCGATTTAGGTTGGGCATAGAGGCGGAACTAGTGATTGGGGAAGGACAGCAATTTAGGGTATTCTTATTTCTTCGGCTAAATAAAGCTACAAATGTACAGGCTAGAATTCCAGACTGAATATAGCAGTGTTAATAGATTTACGATAGGAGTTCGCTTAAGCAAGTCTTAACGTTTGATCCCCTTAAACCGTTCTTGCGCCGCCTGAAATGCTTCTTGCATCACCAACTGAATTCTTTGAGGATCGGGTTTCTTACCTCCCATTAAATCACCAAAGTAAACACAGGCTGCTTCCCCTAGTGCCCAGGTGTAGGCAGCTGCCCAAGAGGCTGCGATCGCACTACCAAAACCTGGTATAAATTTAATTAACTCCCGGGCAATTGCCTGTGCTAAAAAACCACCTGCGATCGCACTCACAACGCCTCCCGCCTGAGATGGAGTAACTGTTTGCCCATATAATTTACTCAACAGCCCCACCATTGACACTTGCAAGGCAGTGAGTACTGGCATTGTCGCAAATGGCAGAGGTACAGCCGCAAGAGTAGCAGACATAATTGAAAATGGCAAAATATAACGGCGTGCAGCATCTCGATAAAGATTACCAAGCTGCTTTCCAGCTTCTTCCTGATCTAATAGTTGATAAATCGCCTGCGCTTCTGCTTCTGGGAGTAGTTCTGCTAAGGAATCTCGCAGTGCTTCTAAGCCATAAAATACCGGATTATAACCATCTTCTTCTAGGGTAAAGTCAATGAGTACAGAGCGGTCAGTTATTCCTGCAAAGGCTTGTTGGATTGCGGCAAACGCGCGGTTGACTTCCTGATAATCTGGTGGATAGGCGGGATGATCGACGGTATCAAGAGGATAAATCTCATGCAAGCAAGTAACTACTAGCAAACAGGGAATATTTGGATACTGCTGGCGCAACTTTTGAGCAATTTGTCGTAGCGTGTCAGTTGCAAAATCATTGATTTTGAAGGTGAGAAGGAGGATTCTAGCAGAACGAGTCTCTTTTTTTAAATCGCCAACTAACTCCTGAATGATTAATTGAGTATCTTGTTTAACATCACCCAACCCCACTGTATCAGTAAAAATCAGCAACGGCAGGTCATTGGAAGGATAAGCATAGCGCTCTGTATGTTGGGTGTGAGGACGAAATCCCTGACCAACAATTTCGGCAGAAACTCCCGTTAATCCCCGGACAATTGAACTTTTTCCAGCTTGGGGTTTACCAATCAGCAGTGCTTCAGTAGTTGGCAGTTCGGCTCGAACTTTCTCTAAAATCTCTGCAACCTGAGTTTCGCTCACACTAAACCATCCAACAAGCGTCTGTGCCACTTGTTCTACGGGTAGAAGTTGCGTTAGATGTGTTGTTGCTTTATTCCAGACACCACCAATCCGGTTTGTCCAGGAATTATCGACCGACTTGGTAGTTGCTCCCTTGGTCGGTTCACTAAATTGCTGAGAATCAGTTGACGGTGAGTCAGCATCACGTTGCTCAGTCATTTCTATCCAAACGTAGAAGACCCTTTTACTCATCTTATAGCGGTTCTCAAAAGGATAACCAGTATCCTTAGTAGTGTATGAAGGGCGATCGCATTTTGGAAGTAGCGGTGTCTCATCTCACACTCCTAAACAAACCGTCGCCGTAGAAAAACCTAGCAAGGCAAATTTATTGTATTGGCTGACAATGCGATTGTATCGACCGACAATGCCATTGTTTCGGCTTACAATGTTAATACGAAACTAAAGTTATGGACAACTGACGGAAGATTACCTATAGAACCCATTTGACATCTAAGAAGGTACTGCAAGCCTCTTAATCATTAGCCTGATGAAGCAGAGATTGAGTTTGGCAGTGGCATTAACCAGGGTTCGT
>NZ_JACJQM010000149.1:0-10712 GCF_014696655.1 Nostoc sp. FACHB-888
ATTTGATGCTATCGCCTCGTTAATTGGGCGATTGTGTGCCAATGGTGCTAAGTCTGGTATCCGCGTTATTATTTCTGCCCAAGAACCAGAGACTATATATCAGAGCAAAGCTGCACAGAAGATATTTGCCAATATCACTACACGTTTAGTAGGCAGGATTCAATCATCAGCCGTTGACCCGTTCATTGTTCGCTTTAAATATCCAACTGAAATCATCAGGGTCAATAGCACAGAAGCTTTTTATCCCAAAAAGTCGGGGATTTACTCTCAGTGGTTGCTTGATGATAACGGCAAGCTAACTTTCTGTCGCTATTATCCTGCTTACTGTTTATTAGCCTCAGTTGCTAATAATCCAAACGAGCAAGAATTACGCAGTTTGTTTCTTAAATACTATCAAGATAATCCTCTGCTTGGGTTAGTCAAATTTAGTGAGGATTATATCAGAATGATTCGGGAGGAAGAGTTATCAGAATTAGCGAAGAATTTACTCTCAAAATCACACATAAAGCAAGTAGCTTAATATGAAAAAACGGACGATTGGTGTAATAATTTCTGGTGCGGTTGGCAGTTTCTTTATTGCTGCACCTAGTTATGGTTTCAGTATTAACGATTTTATCAATTCATTAGTTTCGGATCTTCAAAGTGAAGTTGGTGAAATTCAAGCCGGGGCATCTGATGAGATTAACAGTGCTTGGGCTGACATCAAAGAAAATGCGTCAGCTGCAATTGATAGTTCTATCGGACAATTGGGTGCGCCTGACCCAATTGCTTCGGCTGATCAATTGAAGGATTCACTTAAGGATGATTATTCTTATCCTGTCGCCCAAGAAAAAGCACAGAAGCTCTCACGCGACCTAGCTTTGGCTTCTGTCGCTAGCGTGGTCAGCGAAAAAGGACAGCAGCAAACTCAAGAAAAAATTGATACTACTGCACAAATTGCTCAAAAAGCCAGTGATATCGCCTCGGAAGCTCAGAATATGGACGCTTCTCAGAACATCCTCAAAGCGATCGCGTCTCAGAATGGGCTAATTGTGTCGATGTTAGCAGAACAACGTACTGATTCGCTATTAGCCCGACAGGACAATGCTTACTCTAACTTGATGCTAACGCAAGTAGCGGAGCATCTTGATTCCCAAAGGCAAAAGGAGAACTCCGAAGAAGATGGCAGATTATCTTTATTACATGAAGTCGTACTTAATGCACGGCTAGATCCTACTTTTAAGGAATAAAAGTTATGAGTGCGCGGATATAAAAAGTCATTCACGCACCATAGTTACTGCAAGTTTGTATTTTCAGCATCCCAGCATTCAGGAGAATTTTGCACATGTCGCATCTGTACTATTTATTAGGACAAACATCTGGTGGTCAACTAGCCCAGGAAGCAAATAATAATGCGATCGCTGTTGCCGAAGGATTTAATCAATTGTGGGAGCGAACCATAAGCGGTGAAGTTTATACAAGGATGTGTACTGTTGGCGCTTTATTCGCCGTGGCTACGTTAACTTTTTTCATAGTTGAATGGACAAAAAAGATGATGGCGGGGGAGGAGCAACGGGCTTATACCGATTTTATTTGGCCTTTCATAGTTGTCCTTCTATTAAGTAATAACGGGAGTCTTTTGGGAAAATCAACTTTAGGTATTAGGAATTATATTAACAATGTAAATACATTACTTCTTGGGACTACTGCTGCGGGGCTAGACCTTAGAGAGGTATACGAAAAAGCGATAGGAACCGAAGCTGCACGCTCTGCTGTTGGTGTGACTATTAACAGGTGTCAAAATTCGTCATTGAGTCAGCAAGAACAGATAGAATGTCTCAACAAAGCAAAAGAAGATTTGAAACAGAGGTATCCAGATAAATTTGGTCAAAACGGATTGTTTTCTTGGTTCACCGATACGATTGATGGTGCTGTTGATGCTTTCAATGATGTCAAAGACGGTAAAGCAAATGGAGTTGAGTTAATATTCTCTCCGATTAATGCTTTTGTAGGGTCTGCCATAACAGACATTATTACTATAATTTTAGTTGGAATGAGCGGAGCTTACCAGTGGGGAATTGAATTAACCATGCTAGTGACAGCACTCCTTGGGCCAGTGGCGGTTGGTGGTTCTTTATTGCCCTACGGAGCTAAGTCTATTTACACTTGGTTAGTGGGATATTTCAGTGTAGGTTTTGGAAAACTCTGCTTCAATATCATTATTGGATTTGCTGGACAATTAGTCGCTGATTCTAAAACTTATCAACCGATGTTCTTCCTGTTTACTATTGGTTTAATTGCCCCGTTTTTGAGTGCAGGTTTAGCGGCTGGTGGTGGCATTGCTGTCCTTACTCAAATTAATAAAGCTGCTGAAACTTATAGTTCAATCGCCATTGAGGTCACTAAGGGTTTAGTTACCAGAGGTGGTAGCTTGGTTGGAAAAATAGCTAAGTGAGCCTACAAAGTTAATTTTTAAAAATACGAATCGCATAGCTTGCTTCTCTAAAGGGGTACTGCAAATTGTGAATTGATGTGCCCCCTACACCCCGGTACGGTTCGGTTAAAGGGGAAAGGGCAATTGAAGAGGGGAATAAGGTTACTGGGTTTGGGGTAAAGGTTAATTTCGTTCCTTTCCCCAGCCGTAGGCTTTACCCCTTCCCCCCAAAAACCGACAAGTATTGCCCTATACCTTGTTTCTTATATGCTTATGCTGAATCATAAAAAAGCTTCTACTGCTAAGAAAGAGCCATTGCAACTGCTCAGGTATAATCAATCAGTACCAACGAGAGTAGGAATAATTTCTCTAGTTGGGTTTTCAATGGCTGGATTTTCTCTATTGTTACAGTTCCTTAATTATGGAGCGGTTTCTCTACTAAATAATAAGCAATTAGCTCTGATCCAATTATCATCAGGTGATACGATTTCCGCTAGAGCAGTAGACCCTCAATACCGCTCTGATGAAGTGATTAGAAAGTTTATTTCTGATACCTTCATTAAGATGTTTAATTGGGATGGGATAGTACAAGTTTTCAATGAAAAAGGCGAACCTATTACTAAACAAGATACTGGGGTAGAAGTAGGCAAGATTAATAATAAATCTAATAGTCGAGTCACAAGTAAAGCTTATGATGCTGCCTTTGCTTTGAGTGAAAATGGAGGATTTAGAGCCGCATTTCTGAAAAAATTAGCCTCAATTACTCCCACGAGCATATTCAATGGTGATACGCAAGTATCTTTAATCCCTAGATTTATTTCACAGCCACGGCAACTCAGAGATGGAAAATGGGAAATAGATTTTATTGGAACGCTGGTAACTTTTGAACGTAGTGATAATTCCGGCAAAGGGATTACTTTTAATAAAACCATTACACTTTCATCAATTTCTAATCCAGAGTATATCCCAGCTAATACTAGCGAATTAGCTAAGAAAATCTATGCCACCCGGAGAGCCGGATTAGAAATTACAGAAATTGTCGATTTAGATTTGGGCAAAAGAAAATGAGTAAAGAGAATAATAAAAATGGGTCTGTATCGACTTTAGAGGATTTGCTTAAAATAGATGATGTTAATAAAACTAATGGTAATAAAGCACCAGAACCGGAAAGTTTATTAGTAGCGACTAAGCACACATTTGTTACTTCTCCTTGGTCAAGACTAGCAATAATTGCTGTCCCTTTTGGAGTTGGATTTTTAGCGATATTTTTGATGCTCAATGGTGTTTTCAATCCCGCACCATCACCAAAAATTGGTCTGAAAACGCAGGAAATACTGACCACTGAACAAGCCCAAGAAAGTGATGATGGAGACGGTGATGCGCGTGCAAAACTCGCTCTGTCGGATCAAGAAGATGAGTTAGGTCGCATTAACAAAAATAGAAAAGACCAACCAGCGCCAGTACCAGTTTCAGTAGACCAAAAGGTTGTGCCATCTAACCCACCATCTCCGCGACCTGCGCCACGGAGTGTTCAAAATACACAACCACGTCGCGTAACTCAGACTGCACCACAACCTAGAAGAACCTACACTCAGCCACCAACACGCACGAGTTTTTCTCCAAGATCCTCTATATCTGCACGAACACTAACACCCCTAGATCCCCTTGAGCAATTGAACAAACTCCGTGGTATCGGTTCTTACGGCAAAATCGCATACGCCGAAACTAGCACCAGTAAACAATCTTCATTAGATCCGGATCTTTCTCAAACTCAAGCAATTCAAAATCAACCGAATGAACAAATAGATATAAATAATTTTGACCAAACCACGCCGCAAAACTCAAGCGAATCGATTGAAAAGATCCGTCCCAGGTGGCAAGCGACTTCTAAGGTTAACAAGATTACTTTAGCTAACAATTATTTACCTCAAGAAAGCCAAATTCTCCAAGGTAAACAAACTCGCTACCTCACCGTTGGCACTTTTGCTACTGGTGTGATTGTTACTCCATTAGTTCAAACCACAGTTAATAATTCAGGGCAGACACAGACACAAACACTAACCTCTAATAACACTAAGTCTATTGCTAGACTGCAAGAGGATTTACGCGATAACTATGGGCAAGTAGTAATCCCTTCGGGTAGTTTATTGGCAGTCGAGTTAGCTTCAGTTGATGGCGGCAGTTACGCTGTCGCTTATGTCAGAGCGATCATCAAAGATAATACAGAATATCCTATTTCTGCGGGTGCGATTTCCGTGACAGGAGTTGGTGGTACACCCCTAATAGCTCGAAGATTTCAGGACAGGGGTGGCGAGATTGCCCGTAGTGACTTGTTTGGTGGTGCTGTGTCTGCATTGGGGAAGGTTGGGGAGATTATGAACCAACCGGATAGTGAAGAAGAAATTTCTGATGAATTCACAGGCAGGATTCGCAAACGTAGTAGTGGCAATCAGCGCAATCTCACTGGTGCGTTAATGTCAGGTTTTTTTGGTCAAGTTAGCCAAAACATCAGCCAACGTAATCAACGTAATACTCAAGAAATTACTTCTCGCCCTAATACTTGGTTTATTCCACAGGGAACCAGAGTCACTTTTAATGTAAATCGTTCTTTGGAGTTGCCATGAAAAAGTTTTTGATTGGTATACCATTGGCTCTCGCATTTGCTTGTGTACCACTATCCACAATTGCCGCACCAGTCGTTCGCACCATCAAACAAACTCAAGCTAGTGGGACGCAGGCCAAACTACAAACTATTAACGTCTGGAATGGTCACGGTGTAGCAATTTCTTTCTATGAAATTGGCGAGACAATTAAAAAAGTCTGGTTAGACGACCCATCGCAAATTCTGCTTGACACAGATGGTTGTTTAGAGGGACTGGATCAGAATTGCTCTAGCCCCGGTGCTGGGCTGATTCATCTGCGACGGATATTGAGAGTAAACATTCCTGGGATACCGCAAACATCTACCACTTTGTTAACAGTAATTACGCAGTCATCCTCTGGGGAGCGTAAAGCTTACAGTTTTCGGCTAGCAACAAGTAATGGCATTCCTAAATATAGTCAGGTAACGATCCAGAATGATGTCGCACGAGGACAAACAGCCCCGAAACCTCAATTGCAATCATTAGTTAAAACACAGCAAACAATTAACCAAATTCGAGGCGGTATTGTTGTCGCTATTAAAAGTGGATGGATTCATCAGCAAGATGAACTACACCAGCGCTTGCAAAAGTTAATCGGTTATATACAAGCAGGTGATGACATTTCTACTGCTACTAATAAGGCTTCTGTCTCTCAAGACTTAGTTAACAAATTAATTGCTTTAAATAATAATTCTGATAATTTAAGACAAGGTAATAGTTTATGAAATCATCTTTTCGGCTCAATGATAACGCCTTACGTTACTTCATTTTTTTTGGTTTAGTAGGTAGCTTATTTCTTCATAGTTTCATAAGATATGGGCTATTGAACTCTTTTGTAGGCTTTTTGCTACCCAAGGCTTCAGCACAAGTACCCATTGTAAATTCACCGAATGGGTTTACTCCTGATTGGTCGCGCTTGCGTTTTAGCGACATGGTTATTTCTGAAAGTGAGAGTGTTACCTATCCAGGCACAAGAGGTACAGAAACTAGAACTTGGACGGCAGGACAAAGCATTAGCGAGTTTATGGAACTGGGAGATTTTGAAACACCTCAATTAGCAATAGAAAATTTAAATCTCTCAACCATATCTTCAGTACAAGGAATCAATTTAAGTGGGTTAACATTAGATGATTTTCAATTAACTCAATGGCAGACCTTACCAAATTTGGTCAAAGCCGTTCCTAATTTGGGTAATAGAAATGTTAATAGTGTTATACCTATCCGTGATTTTGCGAGAAGATTTGGCATTAATGGCAGTACAATCGCTAATCTCAGCCGCTATGACAATTTAAGTAATGTTCAACTTGGTCGAGTAATTAATTTAAAAAATTATCCTTTGACATCCATTCCTAATATCCAGAGCGCATCAATAAATCGCTTTGCCAATTGGCAAGATTCCAGAATTGATGGTGTACCAGGATTATCAACACTCACCTGGGATAATTTACCGGGGTTGAGAACGCTTGACCTTTCATTTGTTGCTTCATTTGATCTGCCATTGGGAGAAATTGAGGCTAACCGTACCCGTTCCATATCTGGTAGCTATCAAGATGGCTTTAATGTTCCCTGTCTAAAAAATAACTGCGCTCATGCGGAAATGTCCGGTATTGGTAAGACTACTGGAACGCAGTGGATGTCCGGGAAATTCCAAAAGGTTAATGGTGGATTTGGCATTTTAAAAGGTCTTAATGATGGTCAAGAGCCTACTGGCAGGAACCCCTTTGGCTCTAGTTTTAAGCAAGTAGTTTGGAATATTGATGAAGGCAGTGGAAAGGTGGAGACTACTATGTTCTTCCGGATCTGCAAAACTATACCCTTCATTGGTCGCACTTGCAGCCCCTACTTCATTGGGCCTGTGCCTTTTATTGAGTACCGAGAGAAAGATCCTATCGTTCTTGGTCAACCAGAATAGGGTGTTGGGGGTAGGGTGTTGGGTGTAGGGAAGACGGTATTAGTGGGGGCAAGTGACCCACGGTTATTGAGGCTATTTCTTCACCCACACCCCACACCCCACACCCTACACCCCGCCCCAACGGGGCTTGGTCAACCTAATTCTCTACCTTAAATATGAGCAAATCTTTCAAAATAAATAGCGCTAACCCTCAAGAATTTCGATTTGAGCAATTACAGAACCCTCATGACAGCATCGGCAAGTACACTCACTCTCTTTTCACCCCCAATGGACTAACAGTTTTGTCCTTACTTGGTGCTTATATTTTGCTCAAGGTGTTTTTTGGCGATGGTAACAAAAAGAAAATTGCTACCAGTTATTGGGGTGGTGGTAAAGAAACTGCTACTGCTCAGAAAAAAGCCATCTTGCAAATTGCCAATCCCCAATGTGATAGTGCGGCACTTTACATTGGTAAGCATCAGGGAAAAGGTGGTGGCACTACTTTTTATATTCCTGATGTGCAACGGGGTACGGCAGTCATCGGCGCTCCCGGTAGTGGTAAAACATTCAGCGCCATTAACCCGATGATTTACTCGGCAATTGATCAAGAATTTCCATGTATAGTTTATGACTTTAAATACCCATCTCAAGCGAAAGTTGCTGCTTATGCTAAATATAAGGGCTATGATGTTCACATCTTTGCACCGGGATTTCCTGAATCTGAAGTCTGCAATCCTTTAGATTTTCTCCGGGATAGTAGTGATGCCGAATCGTCCCGACAAATTTCCACTGTGATCAATAAGAATTTCCGACTTTTGGGCAATTCAACTGAAGATGGTTTCTTTGGCCCATCCGGTGATCAGCTGACTCAAGCAATATTGATGTTAGCTAAAGAATTTGGTCAATTCGCAGATGTTATGACTTGCGCGGCGATCCTCTCTAGTGAGCAAATGGTCAAACGCCTGATGGCTGCTTCTCTCAATCCTTGGGTAAAAATTGCTTTTGGGCAACTGTTCAGTTCTGCCGCATCTGAAAAAACTGTCGCCGGTATTGTTGCTACCGCCAGTATTATGTTTACGCGATTCATGGCGAAAAACACCTTGGGCTGTTTCATCGGTAAGACAACTTTACCTTTGGAAATTAAAGGTAAGCAGGTGATTATCTTTGGGTTGGACAGAGAACGTCGAGATGCAGTAGGGCCCCTCATGACCAGCATTTTACACATGACTATCGCCCGAAATATTGCTTCTAAAAGGAAAGATCCACTGATCGTTGCACTGGATGAATTACCGTCTATTTATCTGCCTGATTTATATAGATGGCTGAATGAATCTCGTTCTGAGGGCTTTTGCGGTCTTATCGGCTTCCAAAATATGGGGCAGCTTGAGAAGAACTACGGTAAGGATATTGCTAAGGCGATCCTGGGGGCTTGCAGCACTAAATTCATTTTTAATCCTGGTGAGAACGAGTCGGCGCAATTATTCTCCAGCTTCTTAGGTGATGAAGAGATTAAGTACAAGCAAAAAAGCCGTTCTACTGGTAGTAAAAATAATAGCACAAGCATCAGCGACCAAGAGAAAACTAGAAAGCTTTTTGAATCGGCTCAATTTCTGAAGTTAATTGCTGGTAAATGCGTTTTTATTAATCCGGCTTATGCCAATAAAAAGGAGGGGTCTGTTCCTTTACTCAAAAGTATCAAAATTAATGAGCCACTCAAAAATATTGATAAATACAATCAACTTAAATGGGCAAGGATTGTCAGTTTACTAGCTAGAAAGAGTACACAAAAATTTCCCTCACAGCAAGATTTAGCTTTGCGAGTTAAGCAAGTTGATTCACGCTTCCCCATTCCCCAAAATCCTCAAGCTGTTTCTAATAATTCCGGTCTGACATCAAAAGACGTTGGCAGTATGGTTAATCAAGACCAAGTTCCTCCTGATATCGGGTTTTAATATTATGAAAATGACTATTGAAGAATTGAAGATTGAGAACTTTGACTTAATCAAAACTTTATCTCAACAGTATATTCTCGCTAATGGTAGTTTCATTGACATTAATATTCCTCCAACTCAAATCATTGACAATTTTAATACCTTGTCTGGAACTAGACCAAGACTTAAGAGTTTAGGAATATATATTGTTATCAGTTTGAAAAATATTTATATTAAACTAAATCAACAATTATGTATTCAAATAGTTAATCAATATATTCACGGTATTGGCTGGCATGATTTGCAGTATATTTGCTTTTTTGATATTAATCCAAGTAATGTTTACATTCATATTGTTTTTAATCGGGTTACTCCAGAAGGTAAGCTCATTGATATCAAATACTTGGGGGCTAACTGGCAACAATATGAGGTTTTACGTCAATCTTGTTCTCGGATCTTAGAAAACCCTGCTAACAATAAATATTTGCAGAGCCGATGCAACTGTTGTTCTTAAACAAGAGTACAGCACAAGGCACAGTGTATAAATAATTAACAAAAAATATGTTTGATGAACGACATTTGCAACTCACTTCTGCTTACGCTAAAGCTAGTCAGCATTTTATTAGAGCTTTTATTTATCCTTTAGGAGAGTTTATTTATAAATCAATCGAATTAGCTATTGATTTAAAATGTCAAATTGAAATAGGAGAAGAAACTTATTTTCTTACTCCTGATAAGGATGGTGGTTGGAAATGGTCTAAAGGTAACTTTGAAGGTGTAACAGATGAGGAAATAGAACAAGTAGAAGAGATGATGGCATATTTATTGCCGAAACTTCTCCCCGGTAGTAATGATATAACACCGTCAAATTTTCCTCCTGCTCCTGATTTACCTCCAGTTTTACCTAACCCCAATTCCCCCTTAATTCTTCCGCCTTCTGCCACATCTGTTGAGTTTTTAACTATACCACTCGATTCTCAAAATCCCCAGGAATATGTACCTATTCAAGACCAACAAAATCTAGATTTAAATCCTTCTATCCATAGAAATGTTTTTTTAACAGGTGAAGATGAACTTAAAGATACATTATCACAATCACATCAAGGGAGTGTTGATAATTCCTCTGAGTTTGTAGATGAGGATTTGATTAACCAAACCAGCGCCAACAATGAAGTTGATAACCAAAGTCACCAAAATGAAGTGATTAGTTCTTATGACATTGCAGTTGATAATTTAACAACAAAGATTGTCATCGACCACACAATTCCTATAACTAGTGAAAAACTTGAGCCACAAAATAATCAACATATCCCTCATCACCCAGAACATATTGATCCGCAACATTGGCACGAGCTAGTAGTAGGCAGCGCGATCGCACCAGAAATTGCACATCTCAATTTCTCTAGTCTTCATTTTAGCTATGTCGGTGGCGAACATGAAGCTTGGGAACGGCTCATGATCAGCGACAAACTCTCACGTACAAATACAGGTAGCCTCTCTACTAGGCTTTTAGAACTCTATTCCCACTTAGATGCAGGTGGCTGGTGGTGTAATTCAGGAGTAGATCCGCGCACATTTGCTAATCTTACCCCTGGTGAGCAACCTCAAATTAAAGAATGGGGATGCTATAAGCCAAACCGCCCCAGACCCAAAACCGTGAAAAAAGATGGGTTCACTGTTGCGGTTGAAGGCAAGTTCATCAAATATGAGCATCCACCATCAGTTGATTTGAGCATTTTCTTGCTAGATGTCCCAGGCGTGATTGCCCAAAATATTTACTCAAAAGCTGGAGTAAACCCCACCGACAGCGATCGCTTGAGTGGTTTTTGGTATTG